>JBCCSR010000032.1:0-14484 GCA_039199865.1 Bacteroidota bacterium | reverse complement strand
CATAAGGAAAAGGTTGAATGCCATAATCTCCCCCTCCAATACAGTAGGTCGCTCGATAGCGAAAACGAGCACCAACGCAACCATTAGAACCTTGGCTTACTGAGGACAAAGTCAGACTATAACCCACCTGTGAATAATTTCCGGGAATGGGTAAGTTACAAGACAAACGCGGATCATTATCGGGATCTCCATTTCTGGTGGCATACCACTCGGTATCAATGTCCACTTGTTCGACCAAACAACCGGGGTTATTGATGTTGACAAAGGTTGTGGAAAGGATCAAAGAGTCCCCATTCTGGAAAATAAAATCTGTAGGTACATCTCCACAACCTCTCAAAAAATCAGTAGTCAAATAAAAACGCAAAAAGGTGTTGCCCGTATTGAATACGTTTAAAGCATCACAAGTATAGTAGCCCATGGTGGACGCATCATAAATGGTCAGGCTTTGGTTGCTCCCAATTTCGTGTTGATTGGGAAAGGTCAGATCAAAAAAGATATGATTGAAACTATCCGTTGCGTTTACCAGGTTTACCCGCGCCTTAGCTACCATCGACAACTCGTCGCCTTCCATCGCTCGATCCAAAGCCACCAGGTTACGGTCAATACTACCGCCAACATCCTCACAACCATCGTTATCACTATCAGGCAAGCCAAAGCAATTTCTTTCGACCACGGTAGACAAATTACTCAATCCATCGCAAGTGCCGGGGCAACAGCCATCTCCAAGCGTCGTTTGTCCATCCTCACAAAGAATGGGATAAATGCAATCTTCCGTACAAGTCTCATCGCCAAAGCGGTAACCAACCTTCATTTCCGTATTGGCAACAGCTCCGCAAAAACCCATCGAACAAGTGTAACTCGCCTGGAAGCTAATCTGAGAACCATCCTCAAGAATATCTCCAATATCAAAACAGACGTAAACCGCTGTTTCCGATCCAGTAACGTTCACCACTTCGGTAGTCAATACCGTACCTGCGGAAGGAGTATAAACAGTCGTTCCCAAAGCATCTACCCAACTGATGGAATTCGCTTGATATTGTAATGGCGCATCAATGGAAAAATCGACGCACATTTGTCCCGAAGAACCAAAAACACTGTAATCTGTAATATTATTGAGATCGTAGTACCAAGTGGCTACTTCGCTATCAGATATGTAGGCGGGTACCAGATCCGAAGTAGAACTTCCCATGGAGACGGGTGAAACATCATCATCTCGAACTCGATTGTTTCCACACATGTCGCGGGTTCTAATCTCGGGCCTTGCCCCCAAAATGGAAGAATTGGTCAAATTGCAATCCCCGGATGGACAGCAGGAGATAATCTGATAACGCAGTCGAATCGTTCTCGAAGACGTCCGTGCATCAAAAGGTCCTGGAAAGGCATCCGTTCGTTGAATAGTTGCCTGAGTGCCACCACAAGCAGTAGTGGTGGCAGTATTGGTTAGGCCTCCCGCATAATTAAAATAACCCAATCCGGTATCAATCTGAATCGCATAAGCGGGATCAATATAAGTCCGGGCACTCCGGGCCTCCAAATCAAAAGCCAAGTCAAAGGCCAAGCCCGACATTTCCCAAGACGTTTCGATAATCGCTCCATCTTCCATACAACCGTTAATGGTACGAGTAATGCTATTCAAACTAAACGAAGGATCATTATCTTCCAATGCTGTTCCCATCGTCAAAAAACCCGTCTGACAATTGCTGCTATTGCAGCCCCAACTCCAATCTACCCCACTGCCCAAATCATCGCAGGCAATTGGCGTAACAGATTCCTCCCAAATCAATTCATCGTTCGACTCCAATGGTAAAGCTAGGGTTGGAAAATTCGTACTATTAATGGTAACACAACCTGAACTCAGGGTTACGGATGCGCGCGTTGCTCCCTGTACCAGTTCAATGGAGTTAATCATGAGGCCCGCTTCGTAAGTCACACAGACTTCAAACTCTTCCAGTGATGCTCGGTTTAAGCCATTCTGTAATAGAGAAAACTGACGAGTAAAAGCTTCGCCAACCACTCCATCCGTGTAAGCTACATTGACATTAGTGGCGAGATTATTCACCATATTGGGAATACCAATCGTATTGCTAAACGAGCCCGTAATGTGTTGGTTGGTTCCCTCATCTGCAATGGCATCCATGGTCAAAGTCGCCTGCGTGGTTGTCAAAAAGGCAATGACGGAACAATCCATATTCAAACGAAAGCGGAAACTTCCCGAAGTTCCACTGGGCAAATCCAACATGGAAAAAGTGATGATGCCTCCAGATTCTGATGCTCCGGTTGGTCCCAGAGCATTGCCAAGATTATCCAGTGATCCATCGACGTAGTCGAAGCCAGGTGGAAGGGTGACCTCTACGCTAGGATTCGTTGCACCCGATACAGAAACATTCCAATCGACCGTAAATACGGCATTGGTAGGATCGACATCGCAAATCGAAAACGAATAGGTGCCCGTACTTCCAGCATCGGGAAAACCAGAGCCAGGATCAATGCTAACAAAAAATCCTTGTGCCCAGATAACGTTTACACTAAGGCTCATTAAAAAAAACAAACCAATTAATAACAATCTGTTGACAAAAAATAAAACAGAATGCTTGTCAGTAGTAAAATTTGTGCTCATGTTCAATGTTGAGTTAAACGATCAAGACAGCTTCATCTGCCATCCTTCTGAAAGGATGGGATGCGTTTTAGCTGTCATCTCGTTTTATGGGGAAACATTAATAAATCTTAGCTTGTCTTACTACGAAGTTTAGGTGGGGTTTCAAAAAAGAAAAATATTTTTTATACGAAATTTATTTTATGTGACTAGTTTTTTGAGCATCCACTCACAAAAAGAGACCACTTACTTAGCCTTTTGTAAAATAACTGTGACATTTTGTTGAAAAGCATGGGAACATCGAACACAAAATCCATATATAAGGATTAAAACAAAGTGTTTACAAATTTGACAAAACCGTTAAAATCTTATCCGCAAAGGAAGCGCCCCAAAAGCAAAGTGGAATGACAAGGGATGGAAAAAATAGTCAAAAAAAAAGACCTCCTTGGTGGAAGCCTCTTGAATGGTCTGAATCAAAGGTCAGATCCATTTAATTATATGTAGTCATTATTCGTTGCGTGATTTGCGATGCGTCTACGGATTGCGTTCCTAAAAATGAACTGTCACAATCACGAATGGATAGTGTTAGGAATTAAAATTTCCTTTTTAACTATTCTTGTGACGCAAGCACTTAATAAGTGACAATGATTATGCCAATGCTGAAGAAATGGCAGGAAAAGGGCAATTTATGGTAATTTTCCGAAAGTTAATTGTTGATAAGTGAATAAAAACGCTTATTGCCCATAATTGTGACAAGACAACGGGCAACCACTAGTCAGGTCTTTTTTCGCAAAGCGATTCCCGCTAATTGGTAGAAAACTTGATCTCATTGGGTTGAATATCTTTGGCTACATGATCGTGTTGAGGATAGAAAATGCCTGCTTCTTGGCGAATCTTATCGAGCAATTCGATTAAGTCAAGGCTGAAATCATGGTTCATCAAACCATTTTCTTTTTTCCCTTTTGATAAATCTTCCATCACTGCTCTAGCTTCATAGTCGTATCCGTTTCCGGAATAATGAAAGAAAATATCTTTGGGGGCTTCTCCATCAACCATCAAGGTCAAGCTAGTAGGTTCGTGCCAACGAGAATTGATTCTGATGCAGCCTTTACTTCCATAAATCCAGGCTTCCGTATGGGTTTTGGCAGTGATGGAAGCATACAATACCGCAATTTTATTTTCCGGATATTTCAACAATACACTACAGTTTTCGTCCACATTGGTCGAACCAATGGTCGCCATGGCTTTCACCTCAGATGGTTTTCCGAAGAGCAATAAAGAGAGAAAGACGGGGTAAATTCCTACATCCAATAAGGCACCTCCTCCCAAATGATGGTTAAACAGTCGATTTTTAGGATCAAAATTGGCTTTAAAGCCAAAATCTGCTCTTACAGAGATCAAATCGCCAATGCTCCCCTCCTCAATCAATTGTTGTGTTTTATAGATGGTTGGTAAAAAACGAGTCCATAGCGCTTCCATCAAATAAGTCTTTTGAAAGCGAGCCAAGGTAATCATTCGCCTGACCTCGGCCGCATTCATGGCAAAGGGTTTTTCACAAAGTACCGGAATCTGATGTTCCAAACACATCATCGTATGCTCGCAATGACTGGTATGAGGGGTCGCAATGTACACCACGTCCAATTCAGGGCATTGCATCAATTCCGCATAAGTGCCATAGTGATGGGGCGCCTGATATTTTTCGGCAAATTGTTTGGCTTTGTCCAACGAACGTGAGGCGACGGCATGGAGCCGAGCATTTTTGAGCAATGCCAAGTCTTCTGCAAACTTGTTTGCAATATTTCCCAGTCCAATAATGCCCCAGTTGTAGATTTTTGACATTGCAAAATGGTATTTTATTTCTGTTGATTGGCTGGATTACCGTTCAAAATGGATCTTTGCTAAATTAATAATATCCCCGTAAGTTTGATAACAAAGAATGAAGAATTATTTTGCGCTTATGGAAAATATCGATCTCATTCAGGTCAATTTTAGTCCCGATCAACTCTTTTTATTGAATATATGCCTGGCTTTTATCATGTTTGGGGTGTCCCTAGACATTAAATTGAGTGATTTCAAGTATTTGGTCAATCATCCCAAAGCAGTGATTGTTGGCCTGAGTTCACAACTCATTTTGTTGCCGCTGCTGACTTATGTGTTGATTTTGGCCTTTGATCCTGCGCCCAGCGTTGCTCTGGGCATGATTTTGATCGGCGTTTGTCCGGGTGGGAATGTATCCAATTTTGCGGTTCATTTGGCCAGAGCCAATGTTGCTTTATCGGTTTCTCTGACTTCTTTCGTCACCATGGGTGCTATTCTGCTCACACCTATTAGCTTTGGCTTTTGGGCAGCTTACCTTCCAGGAACGGAGGCTTTATCCCAAAAAATTTACGTTTCGCCCATGAAGATGGCGCACATCATTATTTATCTGATCGCCATTCCATTATTTATTGGGATGTGGGCCAGTCATAAATTCCCCGACTTCATTGCTCGCCTCAAAAAACCGATTCGCACCCTTTCCCTGCTCATTTTCCTGGCCTTTGTCGTCTTCGCCATTATCGGCAATTACGACAACATCATCAATCATTTGGGAAAAGTATTCTTTCTGGTCTTTGTCCACAACATACTGGCCTTGATCATGGGCTACAGCTTTGCTCGACTCAATCAATTGCCTAGTCGAGATGCTCAAGCCATTTCCATCGAAACGGGCATTCAAAATTCGGGCTTGGCCCTCATTCTCATTTTCAATTTTTTCGATGGCTTGGGAGGCATGGCCATGATTGCTGCCTGGTGGGGCATTTGGCACCTCATTTCCGGTTTTAGCCTCGCTACCTGGTGGAGTTATAGAAATCCTCCCGAGGAAGTTCCCGTACGGGAAAAGGTCAAGTAGTGGATGCGATGGATCTTACCCTGCTTTGTAAACCCGGGCTTCCCAAGCACCGAGCCTCCGCTCCTCTTCACTGCTGTAATTGCACATCTCCAAATGCCAGTCCTGCCCTTCCGGTAGATTAAAGTCGACTGGGGTTTCACCAAAGTTCAAAACGACAATGTACTCCCCTTGCTCGTCTGATCGACGATATTGGAACAACTGGGAATGACCAATTTCCAACTCTTCGTAACGCCCATAAATAAGGGTAGGATTGGCTTTGCGATAGGCCAACATTTGCTGATAAAAGTAGAAAATAGATTGAGGGTCTTCCAGGGCATTTTCCACATTAATTTGGGGATAATTGGGATTGACCTTAATCCACGGCGTACTTTCGGTAAAACCACCGTTGGCACTGGCATCCCAATGAATAGGGGTACGAACATTGTCTCGGCCTTGAATGTGGACGGCTTTTAAGAAGGCCTCCAAATCTCCCCCATTTGCTTTGCATTCCTCATAAAAATTCAATATTTCTACGTCTCGATAATCTTCAATGGAATCAAAGGCTACGTTGGTCATCCCGATTTCACTGCCTTGATAAATACAGGGCGTACCTCGAAGCGTCAGGATCAAAGTCGCCAGCAATTTGGCAGAAGGAATCCGATAGACTCCATCATCTCCCCAGCGAGAAACCATGCGGGGAAAATCGTGATTGTCCAAAAAAATATTGATCCAACCTTCTTCCCCAATGGTTTGATCCCAATCGCGAAACACTTTCTTGAATTCCAAAAAATTAGAAGGGACATAATCGAAGCGGCCATCCGGTCCGTGATCGATAAACATGTGTCCAAAGTGAAAAATCATGTTGAGTTCTTCCCGATGCTCTCCAACGTATAAATTGGCCACCTCCCGATTGATTCCGGGCCCCTCTCCCACCGTCATCACATCGTATTTCCCCATCACTTGGTCATACATTTCTTGCAAAAACTCGTGAACGCGTGGACCATTGGCATAAGCTGTCTCCACTGCTTGATTGAAGTCGCTGGTGTCTACGTCTGCAAAGGGAAACCGTTTGGAAATCAAAGAAATGACATCCATGCGAAAGCCATCCACTCCTTTGTCTAACCAAAAGCGCATCATCTTATAAATGGCTTTGCGTACTTTGGGGTTTTCCCAATTGAGGTCAGGCTGTTTTTTGGTAAAAAGATGGAGATAGTATTCGTCGGTTTGCTCATCGTATTCCCAGGCACTCCCACTAAAAAAAGAGCGCCAATTGGTGGGAGGCCCACCGTCTTTTCCCTTTCGCCAGTAATAGTAATCGCGATAAGGATTGTCTTTTGAAGCCCTCGACTTCTCAAACCATTCGTGCTCATCAGAGCTGTGGTTGACCACTAAATCCATCAACAATCGCATGCCCCTCTCGTGTACGCCCGCCAACAATTCGTCGAAGTCTTCCATCGTCCCAAATTCATCCATGATCTCATAGTAATTACTGATATCGTAGCCATTATCATCATTGGGAGATTGGTAGATTGGGCTCAACCAAAGGATGTCCACTCCCAGCGATTGAAGATAGTCCAACTTTTGAATGATTCCACGGAGGTCTCCGATCCCATCGCCATTGCTATCATTAAAGCTACGTGGATAAATTTGGTAAATGACGCTTTCTTTCCACCAGTTTTTCTTCATTGTCTCTATTTTTAGATGGTATTTTTTTGGGAATGATCACTAAAAATAATAAACCATCGGGAATAAGCGCAGTCGCCAAGTTAAATCTTCAATTTTATTTATCTTGGCCCAAAATATAGGGAAAGACTTCGTCCCAAATTGATCCTCTTTTCCTCCATACAGCAACTGATCAATGACAAAAGTTACGCAAATTCCCTATCCACGACTTCCCCTGAAGAAATATCTCCTCATTGCTTTTGTCATTGCCGCAATTGTCAATTTCATTTTGATTTTCCTTCAACCTTTTGGGACAGCCCAATTTCAACATCCTAATAAGTGGCTCATCTTGTCGGGATACGGTATTTGTGTCTTCATCAATCTGTCCATTTTCTATTGCTTGAGCCTAAAAGTTGTACACAAAAATAGGCAAGCCAATTGGACCATTACCCGAGAAGTTCTCGATACTTTTTTGGCAGCAGGCCTCTCCCTCTTTGCCACCTACATTTACTCCGTAGAAATTTTTGACCGTCCCTATGATTTGCGACAAATGTTTTTCTTTCTTTCCTGTGCCTTTACCGTAGCCATTATCCCAACCACTACGAGTTTGGCGTATCTGTATTTTTCTTGGAAAGATGTGATTCGATCTACAATTCACTCCCCTCAAAATAGTGGAGAAAAAGGAAAACTAATTCTCCTCCAAGGGCACAATAAAACGGATCGGATTGAGGCTAGCTCCGAGCAAATCATTTTAGCGAAAGCGCAAGACAACTATGTGCTCTTGCATCTTTTCAAGGAAGAGAAGAGCCAAAGACACATCATCAGGAGCCCCCTCAAACAAATCAAGCAGCAACTGGACGAAACACAATTTGTTCAAGTCCATCGTTCCTACATTGTCAATCGTTCCCAAATTGTGGCCTTGCACGGAAATAAGAGCAAAGCGCAGGTTCAATTACAAGATTTTGAGAAAAAAATCCCCGTTTCTCGTAGTTTTTACGACAAACTCAAATCCATCGTAAACCGTTAATTATCAGTAATTTCATGGTGAATGACAAGCTCATTTTGCCAATGACAACTTGCATTTCGCCACTGTTTGTCTCCTCCTGGCCCTGTTTTCAGCAAGCCCTCTAATTTTACTTCATATTTGTATCGAAGACAAAATCTTATCGGATATGAATACAATGCAATCTATTTTTTGGGGCCTAATGATTTTGCTACAAGTTCAGGCCAAGGCACAAACAGAACAAGGCACCCAACGAGAATTGGGCCTTCAATTTGGCTTTAGCTTAAACCACATCAAAGACGCACGTTTTTCGACCCAGACGAAGAAAATGATGGTTCCGACATTTGGACTCCACTACCGCAAAATCACCCCCAAAAAACGAGAATTACTACAGATGACTTTCTCCATGAATCGGCCAAGTGCGCCAACACGAGGTCTTGCCTATAAAATCATTCATCCAGAAGTGACCTATACTTATCAGAGAAAAGTCAACCACCATTGGATTGGAGGCTATCTCCAACATGCTACTCTGCTCCATTTTCCCATCAGCACGGGGCGACTTTTTGGAAACAACCCCATCAGCTACACCATCGGCAATAGTCTGGGATTGGCCTTCGATCGCACTTTTTCTCTTGGCTCCAATGCTGACCGACAACTGGACGTAGCACTTGGGGCAAAAGCTGCTCTGTTGGGCCATATCATCCGCCCGGCTTACGGCCATCCCTATCCCGAGTACTATCTTCAGGAAGGGGTTTTTCATCCCAATCGATCGGGCATGGGAAAATCTCTGCTCAAAAGTGGTCGGCTAAAAACGGTCCACCAATATCAAAGCATCCAATTGGTTCTTGGTCTCCATTATTACCATCGACATCATTTAAAAATTGGGCTTCAATTTTCTAGTCATCTAGAAAACTACCGCGATGCCAAACCGCTTTCTTTGCTTCAACAACAAGTCTTATTTAGCCTTAGTTATGTGCACTAAACCTCGTCTTCGCAAATTTATGGATACCAATTCAAATCGTCTAATCATGAAAAATAAAGCCTTTTATCTTTTACTTTGCCTTTGCCTCTCGGCTTGTTCTAAATCATTACATACGGAGGCCTCCCAAAATCCTCTTCGCATTTATGATGAATTTTGGCAACACCTCGATGAAAACTACATCTTTTTTGAGGAAAAACAGGTCGACTGGGAGGCAGTCTATCAACAATATCAAGGACAACTCAGTGAGTACTCCTCCGATGAGGAATTGCTTGAGGTGATGGAAAATTCGCTATTGGAACTGAGAGATGCACACAATCGAATTCGTACTCCTTTACGAGCGGCCAAGAGTTTTGATTACACGGAGGGCTTTGACATCCATTTCTCCCCCCAAGTCGTTGAAGCAAGCTACATTGATGGAATATTTTCCAAAGAAGGATCTTTTCGGTATGGACTCATCGATGCTAGCACAGTCTACATTTACGTCCCAAAGATGGAGTCGATCTATCGTTTGCGATCCTTGATTCGCAGTTTGATCCATCCTCAGATCAAACACCTCATTCTCGACGTTCGAAACAACGGCGGTGGCGACAGCAATCCAGTACCAGAGCTGTTGGGTGATTTTGTTCAGCAAAGGAGGCTACTGGGAAGTTACCTTGAGAAAAGTGGACCAAACCGCCAAGACGAAACCGCTCCCCTCCCGGTATACGCGCTGCCCTCAGTGGATCATTATTTCGATGTCAATGTCGTATTGCTCATCAATCGAGCCTGTTACAGTGCCACTTCCTACTTGGCAGGCATGTGCCAGGGCTTAGATAATTTTACCTTGATCGGCCAAGTTACCGGGGGAGGCGCAGGTGGCAATGCCGGATTTGAACTGTCCAATGGCTGGGAAATTGCCATTTCCGTCAGTGACTTTATTGACAAGGCAGGCAATAGTATTGAAATGGGCGTACGCCCAGATATCGAAGTCGTCAATCGGGAAAGCAATTTATCGAGTGGAAAAGATGTGATGCTGGAAAGGGCTTTGCAATTTTTAGCAGAAAAGGGATGAGCCCGCCAAGTCACTAGGAGAATATTTTGCTAGATTCTTTAGCCGATCCTCCATCACAAATCCGAGGACTTACCTTTTGCATCATTTCATCGACAGAAAATCGAGACAAAGTGCTGCCGACCAAGAAAACTGATTGGTTCCGTAGCCTGCATCCGCTTCGAGCAATTTGTGTGGATCAAAATATTCGTAAAAGCCCTGTTTTTCTAAGAGACCCAAGGTATCCATTTTGACTTGCTCTGCCGTCTCGGTAAAATCGTAATGGAGCAAACCGTGGTAGAGCAACCAGTTGATGTTGACCCAAATTGGGCCGCGCCAATATTTTTGGGGATTGAATTGATCACTCAATCGGCTATAACTGGGACAAAGCAAAAGTGGGTTTTCATCGGGTCCAATGAAACCTGCCCCCAATATATTTTGCAACATGCGTTCTGCTTGATCTTGATCTGGAACTTTGGCCAGCATTGGGATCAAGCCCGAAGCACTCTGACTCGGTATTCGGACGTCGTTGCGAACATTCCAAGCATCATAAAACCCCGTCTCTTCATTCCACAGCTTTTCATTCATCGAGTAAATGGACAATTCGTTCCATAAGATGAGCTCCTCCACCTCCTCTCCCAACAGTTGGGCAACCTCGACCATACATTCATTCGAATAAATCAAGATGGCATTGAAAAGGGGATCTTGCACCAGAAAAGGACTCTTTTCCCAGATGGCAGCATCAGCATATTCGTTTTGACGATACAAATCTACGAGATACACATAGCGATCGTAATCCAGATCGGTCGGACGGTGCTGGGCGGCTTTTTTGTTTTGTAAATCTTTGCGTTCATACGCGGGAATCTTCAATTGACTCGGGTCAATCGATTCCAGAACCGCATCCCAAACGGGCGAATTATCCGTTCCGGATTCCCAGGGGTGAACAATGTGTACCAAACCCTCTTCCTGGGGATCTCGATGTTCGTACAAATAGCGATGTAAGGCCATTACTTTGGGATAAAACTCCCGTAAAAATTCCAGTGCCTTTTCCTTATCCTGACAGCGCTCATAAATGTTCCAAAGCACAAAGCCATGCACCGGAGGCATGGTAATCCCGGAAGTTTGCACCTGCTTTGGTGCGAAGGCCGAACGGTGGGCTTGCCAAAAATCTGCTCCCGGAAAATACTGTCCCTCCTCCTTCCGTTCGGGGTGAAAGATGATTTGCGGAAGAAAGCCATTGCTCCATTGGCCAGCAAACAAAGCGCGCATCTCGGCAATTGCTCGATCCAAGTCGTAATTGGCATAGCCGATGGCAATAAATCCGGCATCCCAATTCCATTGATGAGGATACAGGCTGGGGGCGGGTTTGGTAAACTGTCCGGTCCAATTGGCATTGAGCACGGCCTTGGCCGCATTGCGAAATTCGCGTTTATTCTTGTATTGGGTAAAATTCATGTTTGGTTGACTTTCAGTAGTTGTTGATGGGATAAGCAAGGAGTTGATGGAAAAAGGACATCAAGATCGATTCCGATAATTTTTGAAGTAAAAATAAACGGGTAAGCCCAGCACCAGAATCGCCAGGCCAGCTAGTGACTGTGATGGTCTTTCCAGCAAAGTACTCATGACAAAGGCAGTGGAAATCAAGACAAAGAGCAATGGAATCACCGGATAGCCCAAAGCCAATACTGGTCGTTCTCGATCTTTCAGTTTCTTACGAAAAATAAAAATACTGAAACCCGCCATAGCCATAAAAATGATGTCCATGAAGGTAACATAAGTAATCAGGTTGTGAAAACTTTTCCAAAAAATCAGTAAAATAATGGCCCACAGCGCTTGTACCAGCATGGCGTAGATGGGCGTACCAAAACGCGGATGGACATAAGCTAACTTTGGAAAGAACACGCCATCGCGAGCCATGGCAAAATAAATCCTTGGCGCGGTCATGGTGTAGATGCCAATGGTGCCAAAAATAGAAATGGCAATAATGATGGCCACCAATTTTCCACCAAAGGAAAACAGCTGAGCAATGGCGTCTCCCGCTACTTTCTTACTGGCCGCAATTTCTGATAAAGGCAATAACATCATGTAGGCCAAATTGACCAAAACATAAGTAGTGGTAACAATCAATACGCCGTAAATCATGGCACGGGGAACATCCCTTTTGGCATTGATCGCCTCACCGGATAAGTACGAAGTATGATGCCATCCGCCAAAAGACCAAAGTACACCAATGAGCGCGACGAGCATCATGCCAAAAACATTGTCCGGAACATTATTGGTCAAAGAAAAGTCCAATTGTACTTTGGAAGCATCATAGTATACAAAACCCGCAATGATGATTCCGGCAATGGCCACCAACTTTAAACTCGTAAATACACTGGCAAAGATTTGGCTGATGTCTACTCCACGAATATTGATTGCGGTAAGCCCCACAATCGTCAAAATGGCTAGGATCACCTTGCCGTTTTCCTCCATGGGAACAAAATAGGTCATGTAGTCGGCAAAGGTAATGGCCAGAGCCGCCAGAGCTCCCGTATTGATCACCAAAAGGATGACCCAGCCATACAAGAATCCAACCAAATCGCCAAAGGCTTCTCGCAAATAGACGTACACGCCTCCTGCTTTGGGAAACATCCCCCCCAATTCAGAAAAAGTCAGTGCGCCCGTCAAGGCCACCACGCCCCCCAAAGCCCAGACCAGTAAGATCAAACTGTGATTGGGCACCACCTGGGCCACCTCTCCCGGTGATCGAAAGATACCCGAGCCAATGCAAGAGCCAACGGCAATCATCGTTAGTCCGTAAAGATTGAGTTTTTTCTTTAGTTGGTTCATCGTATTCTGCCTTTAGAAATGTTGGAACAATTGTTTAGCACAATCTTCATCGCCAAATTAAGTAAATTGTGGGAAAATAATTTCTCACAGATGCAATATCCACCATTTTTTGGGGTCTTATCAGTAGACGTAGTTCAAACGCAATGAAAAACAAGCTTTTAGACGAGGATATTGATTTGGTGCAAAGGTGCCTAAAAGGAGATACGAAGGCTCAGTTTACACTCTATCATCGCTACGCTACGGCAATGCTCAACGTCGCTTATCGGATTTTGGGCCAGGAAGAGGAAGCCAAGGATGTATTACAACTTTCCTTTTTAAAAGCCTTCCGCAGCCTGGATCAACTCAAAAATAAGCGAGGCTTTGGTGGCTGGCTCAAAAAGATTGTCGTCAATTATTCCATCAATCAGCTCAAAAGACGGGGTTGGCAATGGACGGAATTGAACGAAGAAATCATCGAAAGCTACCAGGAGAAGGATCGAGAAGAACAGCTACAGTTTCATCTCCAAAGCATTAAACGTGCCTTATTGCAATTGCCAACGGGGTATCGAACGGTTCTCTCCCTTTATTTGATTGAAGGATACGACCACAGCGAGATTGCCCAGATATTGAATGTTTCGACCTCGACCGCCTTATCTCAATATTCCCGAGGGAAAAAGAAATTGCGGCAAATCATTCTGGACAATCGCTACCAAAAGAAAAATTAATGATTCAAAATTAATCATCCAATATGGATTCAATTGAAGATTTTTTTGAGCAAAACAAAGATCAGTTCAATTATCTAAAAGCTGATCCGGAAAGTTGGGATCATTTGAAAGGCCAATTGGAACAAGACCAAGTGCCTCGACCAGCCATTCGCATTCAACTTTGGAGAAACGTAGCCGCCTTCTTGGTGCTGGGCCTCTTACTGGGCAATCTGCTCTTATCAGAGCACAAATATCCCGCGACGGTGGACATTGGCCTACAGGAGGACATGCAATTTCCCGATTTAGAATTGCGCAATCCCGATGGAGAAATGGTTGCCTTATCTTCATTAAAAGGGAAAGTGGTACTCGTTGAATTTTGGGCCTCCTACTGTATGCTCTGTACCGAAGAACATTGTTATTATTTCAAACCCTTGTACAATGCTTTTAAAGATCAAGGCTTTGAGATCTATTCGGTATCTATCGATTCTAGCGCACACAATTGGCTAAAGGTCATTGAACGCGACCAATTGGATTGGGTCCAAGTCTCTGATTTGATGGGCAATGATTCGCCCATCAATGAAAAATTTGAAGTCAATTCCTTACCTACCAATTACTTGTTGGATCAAGATGGTAAAATATTGGCCAGAAATATTCCCGTAGAGGAATTGGAAGATACCCTAAGTATGCTGCTGGCTTTACAATAAAGGCTAGGAAACAATCGTCAATACGATGGAATCAAAATCACTACTTTTCGTGCATTGTGCACATCACATTTATAAAAAACCTATTTTTGCAAACGTGTAAAAACTAAATCTGAAATTATGAAAAACGTACCT
>JBCCSR010000031.1:0-14517 GCA_039199865.1 Bacteroidota bacterium | reverse complement strand
GCTTTGAGAAGTCTTCCAACTTTGTTTTTGTCCGGAAAAATGTTGAGGCACTTTTACCCGAACCTTGTTTGGCCGATGCAGGCACTTTGACCATTGATGCCAACCCCGTTGAATTGGTCGGAGGAATTGCCACGCTCAGTGCCACCCCCAACGGAGATCGATTGATTCCCATAGATTTTGAACTTATTTACATATTAACTAGTGGTGATGATGTAGTGGTTCGGACGTTTGCTTCCCTCCCGGTGTTTAATGTCACTCAATCTGGTTTCTATACTTTACATACCTTGGTGGCAGAACTCAATGACATCTCTGCCGAGCAGTATTTTGAGGCCAGCGGTATTATCATTGGACAAACGACGGGCGCAGAGATTTTGGATATGATCCAAGAGCAGGGCGTCTGTGCTGATTTTGATTTGCTCGGTGCATCGGTAGAAGTTTTGGGGGAGCAGGGCTGTGTTGCGGATGCAGGCATTCTCTTTCCCACCGCTACCGAAGTCCCCGTTCAGCTTTTTACGATTGTTGCCGCCAATCATATTGTCCCTCCTACGGTTCCCCTCGATTTTGAGGTGATTTACCTTTTGGCAACTGCGAATGACGGGGTTTTGGTACAAAGTGGCGACAATCCCACTTTCGTGGTCAATGAGGTCAACACCTACACCATTCTTACTTTGATAACAGAAAGCTCAGACCCACTGAGTCCCGATTACTTTGATCCGAGTACCATTGATTTGGGAACGATGACCATTCAGGAACTTGCAGATCAGTTGGATCAATTAAACATTTGTATCGATTTTGATGCCCTTGGTGCAAGCATTATTGTCGTCGATCCAAGTGATGCAACTGTCCGATCAGAGGAGTTGAAAGCGGAGGTATCCGCTGAAATTACTGCGATTACACTGTATCCCAATCCTGCCCGAAATTTTTTGAATATTCGTTTTTCCAAGCAAAATCTAGCGAGTGCTTCTCAACTGGTAGTTAGTGATGTAAGCGGTCGTCAAATCAGTAGCCATTCTTTAGCTGCAACTCTTGATCGGGAAGTAATAACAATTGACCTAGCACATTTGCCTCCTGGTTGGTATGCCTTGACTTGGTCCTTTGAAAATCAAATTCGAACCAAACGGTTTTATAAATATTGATTCAATGGGATCTATTGAGCTAGTACTTTGTCAGGCGAATCATCGACGTGACAAAGTACTGGTTTTATGAAAAGATGGCCTTTAAAACCCAATCTGAATTCAACTAATATTTACGAGTTTATTTTGTTTGAAAACTCTTTGGTAAAATAATTTTTCAAGGTCTGGGAACTTAAATCCTTTCCAGCTAGTTACTCGCTATGTTCATTCAATTGCAATGCGAATCTTCATTTCGATAAGATTGGCAATCATCTTAAATCAACCTATCATGTTACATCAATTCACATCTATTGTGCATCGGAAATGTGACTGACTGTTGACCTTCACCACCTTTTTGCTGGATAGCATTTAGAAGGTTGACATTAGATGTCACATTTGCCAGGACCAAGTCGGTCTAAGGCAATGTCTATTTTATTGTCAATTGTAAAATAAATGTTATGAATTCGCAAGAATTGCAGTACCTGCTGTCTTTTTATCAGCAGGAAACCCTCCCTTTTCACTATTTCAAAGATCGGTATGCTTTTCAGTTGTTAGCTTATCAATTGCCGGAAAAAGGGAACACCGTGAGTGAAGTGAAGCAATCGCCTTGGGCCTTTTTATTAGACAAACCGCGACTAAAAAAGCAAACGGCTAGTTTGCCTGGTCAGCGGATTCGCCCCGATGATTTGCGCAGCTATCTACCAGAGGATGTATTCTATTTCGATATGACTTTTGGTTCTTGGGGAGCCTATAAGCGGCACCGCAATGATACTTGGTTTCAGACTAGTCGACCAGGATTTAACTTGGTTTTACAACTCAACTTTGGGGCCTTGCACGATACACAATATCACCAACTGATCCAACCCAAAACCAAGGAACATCCCTTTCGTTGGATTTGTCATCCCGTTGCGGAAAACAATAAACTGACGATGGCCTGGGCTCGATTGGATGTTGATTTGGAAAATGGGACAGTATTGATCGAAGAAATTCAAAATGATTGGTTTCGCAATGTCAAACAAGTACACCGTAGCCTATCTAATCTCGTCAAGCGGCGACCAAAAGTGGTCCAACAGCACTATCTATTTAAGAGAGCCAATTGTACTGCCAAGCAATTTTTTCAGTACAGTAAATCGCTGGCACAAAACCATGAAAGAATATGGGAAGAAGCCACGCTTTCTGCCTGCCTCCACTTTATTCGAGAGGAGTTGGGAATCAGGGAGATTTACTACCACAGTTTTGCGGGAGGAACATTACTGAAATACTGTACGCCTCCACGTAGTTTGTACCGTACACTACCCAGAAAGTTTGGGTTTCAAAAAACGCAAGAAGCGCCCTTGTTTATTCGGAGGTGTCGATATTTGAAGAAAAAACTTCGGGCCAATACCATTGACTGGTATTGCTTGCGTTTGAATTAAATAGGAAAGACCAGTGGGTTGATGTACTGCGGTACGTCAGTCCACTTCTTTTTTCCAGTCGCCCTTTGCATTTTTTGCTTGACTCAAGCCCCACATCTTTGATCGCTTAATTGAAGTGAATTTTGACCCAACTGCTGTTTGTTCTGTTATCCTGGCTGTTTAAATAGAGTGTCGCCAGAGAATTGGTGGAGTTTTTTTATTTTTATGCTCCACAAAATAACTTCTAATCATGTTTAATGCTGCTACCTATACTCAACGTCGCAACCAATTGATTCAGCGCATGTCCTCTGGTCTCCTATTGTTGATGGGAAATGAAGAAAGTCCGATGAATTATGCCGATAATATTTATCATTTTCGCCAGGATAGCTCTTTCCTCTACTATTTCGGTTTGGACCATCCTAACCTAAATGCCTTGATTGATGTAGATAGTGGTGCTTGTATAATTTTTGGAAAAGAGTTGAGTATCGATGACATTGTCTGGACGGGACCGCAACCTACTTTGGTTGAACAAGCCGCGAAAGTGGGCATCTCCAAAACAGCGGCACCAGATCAATTGATGAATCATTTGGCAAAAGCCAAGCAGGTAGGGCGAACCATTCACTATCTTCCACCTTATCGATCGGCCAACAAAATCAAATTGCATCAATGGTTGGGAATTCCTTTAGCGGAAGTGAAGCAACACGCTTCGCAAGCCTTAATCCATGCTGTTATTGCTCAGCGGTCTATTAAAAGTGAGCAAGAGATTGCAGAAATCGAAAAAGCATTGGACACTACAGCCGCGATGCATTTAGCTGCGATGAAAGGAGCAAAGCCAGGGATCGTAGAAGCCGAGCTCACCGGGCAAGTCCACGGTATTGCCGTAGGAGGGGGAGGAGAACTGGCGTATCCGGTGATTCTGACTGTGAATGGCCAGACTTTGCACAATCATTATCATGGCAATACCCTTCAATCTGGTCAACTGGTCTTGGGAGATTTTGGTGCCGAAACAGCCATGCATTACGCCGCAGATATTACCCGTACCTTTCCGGTTGACCGCCAATTCACCCAGCAACAAAAAGAAATTTACCAGATTGTATTGGATGCAGAAGTGGGGGTGATCGATCGCTTGAGTGCCCAACAGACTTATTTAGATATGCATTTGCTGGCTGCTCGGATCATCACCGATGGCTTGAAGGCATTAGGCCTGATGAAAGGAGATACAGATGCAGCCATTGCCGCGGGAGCGCATGCCTTATTTTTTCCTCATGGCTTGGGTCATATGTTGGGCCTGGATGTCCACGATATGGAAGATCTAGGAGAGGACTGGGTGGGCTATAGTGACCAGATTCAGAGAAGTCAACAGTTTGGATTAAAATCTTTACGATTGGGCAAACCCCTGGAGGCAGGTTTTGTTTTAACCGTTGAACCCGGCATCTATTTTATTCCCGAACTGATTGATCGCTGGCAGGCCGAAGGCCGAAATGAAGCCTTTATCAATTTTGCGGCCTTAGATGCTTACCGCAATTTTGGTGGAATTCGCATCGAAGACGATGTATTGATCGAAGCGCAAGGGGCTAGGGTACTGGGCCAAGCTATTCCCAAAACGATTGCGGAGGTCGAAGCCATTCGACAGTCGGTAGTTTAGACTAAATTAGGTGGCATCATTTAAAAAAAATAGGATGAAACAAGTTGCTCTTTTATTGCTGTTATTCAACTTTTGTTTTTTTGCTTTACATGCCCAGGGAACTCTGGTCAAGGATGATTTTGAAGGAAATGGAACCATCAGTACTTGGGTAGGAGATGATTGTGGGCTCAATGTGGCTTTGGCTAACCCTATACAGCAAGCGAGCAATCCATCGGCTACCGTTTTGGAATACCATGATACCGGTGGGCTATTTGCCAATATCCGATTTGATGTAGATGATAACTTTGAATTGATGCATCATCATACTTTTTCCTTTAAAATCTATATTCCTGCTAATGGGCTGAGTGGAAACGAACCGAATCAAGTTGCCTTGAAACTGCAAAACAATAAGCTCGCTGAACCTTGGCTCACTCAATCCGAAATCATCAAAACAGTGGTGTTAGATGAATGGCAATGGGTCACCTTTAATTTCAAAACGGACAATTTTATCAATTTGGATGGCAGTTCTCCACCCCCAACGGAGCGGTATGATTTTAATCGGGTTTTGATTCAGGTCAATGGAGAAAACAATGCCAGTCCCGTACGCGCTTATATCGATGATTTTAATTATGATGGGACCATTAGTACAGTACCAGTTTTTGATGACCTAGTCTGGTCTGATGAATTTGACGGTTCGGGAGCGATCGACTCGGATAAATGGTTTCACCAAACCCAGTTGCCCGCCGGAGGAAGCTGGTTCAACAATGAGATTCAACATTATACCAATCGAACTGATAATGCCTTTGTCGAGAATGGAGTCCTGAAAATAGTAGCCAAAAGGGAAACATTTACCGATCAGGGACAGACCAAGGACTTTACTTCTGCCAGATTAAACTCGAAGTTTGCCTTCCAATACGGGAAAGTGGAAATTCGGGCCAAATTACCCAGTGGGGTAGGGACCTGGCCAGCCATTTGGATGTTGGGAAAAAATATCAATGAGGATGGAGGCTATTGGGATCTTCAGGGCTTTGGGACGACCACTTGGCCGGCCTGTGGAGAAATAGACATCATGGAGCATTGGGGGCAAAATCAAAACTATATTCAGAGCGCCACGCACACGCCATCTAGCCATGGCAATACGGTCAATCATGGTGGACGACTCATTCCTACGGTTTCGGAAGCGTTTCACGTTTACGGGTTGACTTGGACGGCAGAAAAACTCATCTTCAGTGTAGATGATATTATCCATTACGTTTACCATCCACTTGAGAAAAATGCAGCGACTTGGCCCTTTGATGCGGAAGAATATTTTTTATTCAACATTGCGATTTTGCCAATCATCGAAACCAGTTTTTCTGAAAGTACCATGGAGGTTGACTATATTCGAGTCTATCAATCTAGTACGACTTCAACCAAGGAAAAAGAGGAAACGAATATCCCCAGGAGCTACCCCAACCCAGTCGACAACGAATTGACGATTGATCTCGGACGGGAGATACAAGCTAGCATTGAGGTCTCGATTTACAGTGTTGATGGTGCATTGGTCAAAGAAATGGAATTGAGAACCAGCAACCAGCAATTGCACCTCCAACAGCTGGGAGATTTGTCAAAAGGAGTTTATTTGGTACAATTCTCTTTGGGTATAGAAAGCTATAGTATCAAATTTATCAAGCAGTAACCAAAGAAAAGAAAGTCCACCCCCAAAAATAAGACCAATGTACTTCACCGCAGAATACGATTCTTTTCGACAGTCTTTGAAAGATTTTCTCCATAAAGAAGTTGTTCCTCATTTGAACGAATGGGAGGAACTTGGAGAAGTTCCCAGAGCCATATATCAGAAGTTTGGAGAGATGGGCTATTTCGGGCTAGCGATTCCGGAGGCCTACGGAGGGACAGATGCAGACTTATGGTACTCCGTAGTTTTGCAGGAGGAATTGAGTAAATTAAACTCGGGGGGCTTTGGAGCGGCAGTGGGTGCCCATTTCCAATTGGCCTTGACCCATCTCAATGCCGAGGCCAACGAAGCGCAAAAGCAAGCCTTTTTGGTTCCAGGAGTTAAAGGGGAAATGATCGGCTGCCTAGCCATCACCGAGCCTTTTGGAGGTTCAGATATTCAGGGCATTAGAACGACGGCCATTCGAGATGGAAACGAGTTGGTAATCAATGGATCGAAGACATTCATTACCAATGGAGTCAATAGCGATTTTATCATCGCTGCGGTCAAAACCGATCAGGCAGCGGCAGCCAAAGGAATTAGTTTGGTCATTATTGAAAGAAATACCCAAGGCGTCAGTGCCAACAAACTCAATAAACTAGGCTGGAGAGCTTCCGATACGGGAGAAATCGCCTTTGATGAAGTCAGGGTTCCCGTCACGAATTTGCTGGGGGATGAAAATGGAGGCTTTTTCTATATCATGATGCATTTCGTTTCCGAAAGACTTTCGATGGCACTTGGCGCGGTGATCGCCAGTGAACACGCCTTGAATTTGACCTTGCAATATATGAGCGAGCGAGCTGTATTCGGTCGAAAGATCAACAAATTTCAGGTGTTGAGACATCGAGTTGCACAGCTAGCGGCCGAGATCGAGGCCAACAAAGCCTTTGTTTATCACCTCTATCAAAGGTACCAAAATCAGGAGTACCTCGTCAAGGAGGCATCTATGGCCAAGTTGCTGGCCACCCAGCTTTCGGACAAAGTAGCGACTCAATGTCTACAAATGTACGGGGGCTATGGATTTATGGAAGATTACCCAATGGCCCGTTTTTTTCGAGATTCGAGGCTGGGACAGATTGGAGGAGGAACCTCCGAAATTCTCTGTGAAATCATTGCCAAGATGGTCATTGATGATCAGTCTTACAGCAATAAATTCTAGGGGGTGATCTGTTGTTTTGAAAAAGCAGGTTTAACGGCCCTTTTCTTTTTTTTAGCCAAAAAATCCAAACAGATGTGATTGAACTGCTCTGCCTGTTCAATGCTCACCACGTGGCCACAATCTTGAATCACCGAAATATCGGCATTGGGGTGTAGGGCAGCATAAGATTTCGCTGGGGGTAAAAATAAATGGTCTTGGCTGCCCATCACCAACAAGTGAGGAATTTTACTTTTGGCTTTGAAAAAAATATTGAGCGTTTCATTGAGACGATAATATAAGTTGGTCCATCTTTTGAATTCTGCTACGGTCAAGGCTTTGGACTCTTTGATGAAAACATCTCTCGACTGTTTGTGATTGCCTCTTGGCATCATGATGTAGGCGCTGAGCTTGTAAAATTTTCGATAGCCAATGACTTTAGCCAAGCTCAAGCTAAAATTGGCCAGAATTTTTAATTTGGCATTGAGGCGGACAATGGCACCGGGTAGAATGAGGGACAATACTTTTTGTGGTCTGAGCATCCGCATCTGAAGGCATAAAATAGTCCCCAGCGAAATACCGACTAAATGGATGGATGCAATTTGTAATGAATCGACTACTTCCCAAATTTTTTGGGCAATGATTTCAAAGGAGTAGTTGGAAATATTCAAACTTCGACCTTTGCTTTGGCCGTGCCCCGGTAAATCTATGACCAATAAATTATACTTCGCACCCAATTGCTGGATTTGACGCTTCCAGGTGCGTGTGCTTCCTCCGGCTCCGTGTACCAACAAAAGCCATTCGCTATTTCTCGGCTGTTGATGTGTTTCGAAATAAAGTAATTGATCCATTGTTTTAGATTTGTTCTGCGCCCAGTGGGTAATTTTTGCCTCTTTGTAAACTTTGATTCCTACTTAGAACAGTTAAAAGCTTATTAAGTTGTCGATTGTTGGAAAGCCAAAGGATCCCACAGAGAGGGAGTCCATCATTCCAGTTTTAAAAATTAATTCACTACCTTAAACGGCGTTTCTTGCAAATGTCCGAAATACGGTGCATTATTATGCGATTTTAAACAAAACGAAGAACATGAATAAAAAATATATTGACTTGGCCTTGAGAGTTGTCATTGCCATCATTCTTATCCAGACGCTTAGATACAAGTTTACGGCCCATCCGGATAGCGTTTACATTTTTTCCCAAGTCGGCCTAGAACCTTACGGTAGAATCGGGATTGGCATTCTGGAGTTGATTGCGGGTATCTTGCTTTTGTCCAGCAGAACAGCGTGGTTGGGGGCGGGTTTGACGGTAGGTATTATCGGTGGAGCCATCTTTATGCACCTCACCCAACTTGGTATTGAAGTCAACGGCGACAATGGTTCGCTATTCTATTTGGCGCTGCTCACCTTTGCACTAAGCTCCATTGTGTTGTGGCTTTACAAGAAGGATATCCCTTTTGTAAATAAACTGTTTCAGCAGGCCTAGCAGGATGTTTTCTCTCATCGTGGTTCTTACCTTTTTTATGTGATGGTACTTAGTTTTCTATGATTGTGTAGAGGAGTACCGACTGGTAGACCTTTGCCATCCAAAACGGTTGGTGACGGCTACTGTAATTCCATTTTCGAAAAAATGATTTTGGAAAAAGCAGTATACTTACCAACCATTCCTTCCCCTCACCCCGTTTTTCATAATAGACCGGTTGCTTCTATTTTCAATCATCACATTGAACTTACTCCAAGTTGCTAGTTTTGTTGACAGACGACTACTTAGGGGTTGAACAAGTTCTTTTAAAAAGTAGAATCATGAAAAAATATCTCCTTCTCTTCTGTTGCTTTTTTACCACCTTACTTGCCGCACAAAGAACGATCACTGGAACGGTTACTGCCTCTGATGGGGAGGCTTTGATTGGAGCAAATGTTTTGATCAAGGGAACGACAATAGGGACGATGACCGACTATGATGGCAAGTATTGGTTAAAAATTCCAAGGGATTCTGTCACTCTGGTTTTGACTTACACGGGTTATGAGTCGAAAGAGGTCAATGTGGGCACTTCTGATGTTGTCAATTTAAGCCTGTCGGAAGGGGTGCAACTGGCAGAAGTGGTCGTCATTTCGGGGCGGTCAAGAAAAAGCGCACGTAAGAATAAAGTATCGGCGGCTTCGATGAGCAATGTTGGTGGAAGAAAAGAGACAAAGAGACGGTCACAAAAAGGAAAGCCAACCAAGTCTGCTCCTCTGTTGATCGGAAAACTTGCCGGAGCAAGTGTAAAACAAAAAGAAGTGGGTCTGTTGGGTAAGATTCCTGCGGGGCAGCTAACGGCGGGGGAGTGGAAAGACCTCAACCACTGGTCTTTCTGGTCGGAACTGATGAAAAATGATCGATTCAGGCAGATGCAAAGTTATTGGAGATATTATCCTAACCATCGTTTCGCCGTCAAACTGTCGGATGAAAATGGTCGCGCGGTAGCCAATCAAAAGATTGTTTTGTTGAATCAAAAAGAGGAGATTGTTTGGGAGGCACGTTCTGACAATCGAGGGAGCGCGGAATTGTGGGGAAATTTCTACGGAGGAGCAGACCACGATTTTCAACTTCGAGTAATGGATGAAAAAGGGACGGTGACGAAAAAAGCAATTCCCTTTTCTGGAGGAATCAATAGCATTCAGGTGAATCAGACTTGTAACAATTCCAAAATAGTGGAGGCGGTTTTCGCAATCGATGCAACGGGATCGATGAACGATGAGATCGAATATCTTCAATCGGAAGTTGGCGACGTAATTCGAAGAGTAGAGCTAGAATCTGAAATCCAGCTCCGTTGTGGCGCGCTCTATTACTGGGGACACAACAGTCCAGTATTGAGCACTCCCTTGACGGAAAAACACGAAAAAACGATTCGGTTTATTCAAGAAAAAGACAATGCGGGAGGCGGTTCTGAGGAGTTTGTTGAAGGTGGTTTGAAAGCGGCCATTGATGAGATGAACTGGCAGGAGGACGCAGTGGCTAGAATTGTTTTTCTGTTGTTGGATGAGCCCCCGCGATATTTAGAGAGCGTTTTGTCTGAACTGCAAAAAACCATACAAAAAGCTGCGCGTCAAGGCATCAAAATTATTCCGGTAGCAGCAAGTGGTACCGATAAGGATACCGAGTTTTTACTTAAATTTTTTGCTATGGCGACCAATGGAACTTATACCTTTTTAACAGATCACAGCGGTATTGGCGATGCACATATTGAACCAGAAGCAGGAGACTATAACATCGAGACCTTAAACGATTTACTGATCCGATTGATTGGAGAAAATGCGACCTATTACGATTGTACTTCTCCTTCTTTGGCCAACCAAGTTATTCCGGAAAGCAAGTGGACCAAAAAGGTGAAAAAAAGAAAGCAGAACAAGCAATTGTTTGCGCAAGTTAAATGCTTTCCCAATCCGGTTGAAGATTATTTTTTTGTTGAGCTAAAACAGGATATGGACTTGGTCCTCATTGTCTCCTCAGATGCTAAGGTGATGCTGCAATATCCTGAATTAAAAGCCGGACAAATCCGAGTGCATACTGCCAATTGGCCAAGAGGAAAGTATTATGTACATTTTTACCAAGAGGGGAAACATATTGCTAAAAAAATTGCGCTGGTGGGCAATCGATGAAAAAATCGAAAGTAAACGATTCAAAGCTTGGGAAAGCAAGAGAATGTAATTAACTTAGGTCGGTATCCCAAAACAGGTATCAATGAAAGCCCCGTTTCGATTGTTGTTTCTATTTTTCTTGCTCTCCCTATTATCTATGCCCGCTTGTATTAGTCAGCTCGATAAGGCGAATCAACAATTTCAGCAATTGAAAGACGACTTTCTGAAGCAGTATCCCAAGCTGGAGATTCCTCAAATAGGGCTTTCCTATGTTCAAAATCTAGAACAAATTCAGCCCCTCGAACAACTCGAAAGGCAAAGCCAATTTTTTACCAATTTACAAGAACAATTGCAGCAAATTGATGCCCAGTATTTGGAAGGGATGGCCAAGTTGGAATACGGCACTCTCGTCTTTGAGTGTCAGCTCCATCAAGAGCGATTGGCTTTGGAAAAAAACTATCGGGAAAATGACGATGAACAGCCTATTGATCAAAACGGGATTTACTTCAATTTGAACGGCAAACAATGGTATGCTTATTTTATTAAGCGTTGGTTGGGGGCAGATATTAGTCCCGAAGATTTGCTGGCCTTGGGGGAAGAGGAAGTACGGGAAGTCCAAGAAAGTATTTTGGCTATTCAAAAAGAGCTGAATTATGAGAAAGATAGCATTGCATTTTACGAGCATTTGAACAGCAAAAGATTTTTTGAACCCAATAAAAAAGAAGTGTTAGCGGGTTTTTTGGAACGGAAAAAAAGAGTACGCGAAAAACTCTGGGAACAGTTCTATCCCTGGGATGTCCCAGACGAAACGATTGCCCGTGGTACGGATGACAACTTGAGCCATGTTCCCGGATACTACAGAAGTAGAGAACTCACGTTTTATTTCAACCTATTCGATCAGCCCTACAACATTCGCCAGTACGATTGGCTTTATTTACACGAAGCCGTTCCTGGACATCATTTTCAAATCGCTTTGGTCAATGCACAAGCTGATTCTATTTCGCCTTTGTTGTCTAGTTTTTACTATCCCGGTTATGGCGAAGGTTGGGCGGCTTACGTCGAAGAAATTGGGGAAACGCTTGGTTTGTACCAAAATCCTTACGACTGGATGGGCAAGCACGAATGGAATATTGTTCGTTCGGTTCGAGTAGTGCTCGATGTGGGCATCAATTATTTGGGATGGAGCAACGAAAAAGCGCTGTCCTACTGGAAAACCAATATCGCCAATCAAGACGCCATTGCGATGCGGGAAATTCGTCGAATGCAGCGCTGGCCAGGTCAAGTGCATACGTATAAGTACGGTGCTCGACAAATTTTAAACTACAAGAAAGCTATCCAGGAACAGCAAGGAGAAGCCTTTAAAGTGGCCGATTTTCATCAAAAAATTCTACAGCAAGGAGGAATGCCTTGGACGGTTTTAGAGCAATATATGCTTCCAGATTGAACCTTCGCCCTTGCTATTTCCATTTTTTTGGAATAAATTGAAATAAATTATTCAATTCCCCGAGTTATTTTTCCCCTTATTATACGAATGAATTTCCCCTGTATCTCCCCGATACCATTCCATTAAATTGGTGTGGTCAAACCAATCCCCGCTCCCCCAGAACAGTAAATGTTTGAAAATCCATATCCGTTACCATCGGTATGGTCCAAAGGAAATAAACTTACATTATACCATGAATACGACCAAAACTTTTAAAGCATTTTGCTTTAGCCTATCCGCTTTTTTATTGCTTTTTTCCAACACCTCAAACGCACAGCAGTGGCAAAACTTGAACACTAAAGTCTTGAGTGCAATCTATGATGGTACCTACCAAAGTGCCTTGCAAGACGCACTTTTGGCACAAGCAGTTGCGGAAAAAGAATTCAATACCAAACATCCCAATTACGTTTGTAGCCTACACAACTTGGCCACCGCTTATCACAAATTAGGACAAACCGAAGAGGCCCGGTTTCTGTATCTGCAATCGATAAAAATTGCTGCCGGAAAAATTGGGAAAGACCACGAAGTGTATGCCATTGGTTTGTATCGTCTAGCGGACTTGTACCAAGGGATAGGACAGCTGAAAAAAGCTTCTCCGTTGTACAAAGAAGCACTAGTTAAGCTGGAAAAATCAGTTGGAGGGACTCATCCACATTACATTAGCTGTTTGAACAATACCGGGAAATTGTATCACAAAATGGGCGCACACCTTGAGGCAGAAGAATACCTGCTGAACGCCATTGACCTAAAAGAGAAACACGGCGGTTGGCATACCAACGACTATGCGGAGAGTATTAATGATTTGGCCAACCTCTACCAAGATATTTGGAGATACGATGAAGCCGATAAACTGTACCGAAAGTCACTGAATTTAAGGGCAGAAAGTGTGGGTAAAAGTCATCCTAGTTATGCAGAGAATCTCAATGATTTGGCCAAGCTTTATGCTCAGACCAAACGTTATACAGAGGCAGAGGCGCTGTATCTAGAAGTACTAGACATCAAGGAAAAACGCTTGGGCAAGAGACATCCAAGCTACCAAAAGAGTATTGAAGATTTGGTTCATCTACATAAGGTAAAATAAAATACAGTGCTAAGTGGTAGATTATGGAAGATAGCGGGTAGGATTCGATCGAAGAAGAATAGAAAATGTTAACTTAGGTGGTGAATCAAATCAGCTATAACAATGGACAAAGAGATGACACAAGCCTTTATCGATGATACGATTTATTATTTTGAGTTGAATGTTCCTCGAATTGTCAATTGCCTGGGGCGACTGAGTGAGGAGCAAGTTTGGATCAAACACAATTCGGTTTGCAACAGCGTTGCCAACTTGGTTGTCCATCTGTGTGGAAACATTACCCAATATGTGATCTCTGCCCTGGGGGGAGAGGAGGATCGGCGCCAGAGAGACTTGGAGTTTTCTATCACTGGAGGGTATACGAAAGCCGAATTGATTGATAAAATTACTTCGGTGAGTCATCGGGCTGTTGCAGTCTTGCGAGCCCAAGACACTGCAAGCCTGGTCAAAAGCTATTCGGTACAAGGATTCAATATGTCTGGCGTGGCCATCGTCATTCACGTCAATGAACACTTTTCTTACCATGTTGGTCAAATCGCGGTACTGACCAAATTGATGGTGGAAGAAGATCTGGGCTTTTACGCTGGATTGGATTTGGATATCAAAAATGAAATAGAAAAATAAACATCGGTGATCTCGACGAGTCACCGATGAGGAATGCCACTTACTGGAATGTACGCTCCAGTTGTTATAGTGTTTACTTCGAGTTGTGGCATTCGGACAATTGATAATTGCAGCTCTCGTGCATTGGTTGCCCTCAGGGCAGCAAATCCCAACCAAATCCCCTCCCCGTCCAGGGAGAATAATTGCTGTAACGAACGACACCATTTTTGGGACTGTAAGCGAAAGTGTATCCTGCTCCATCGCTGGCAAAAGCAGCATTGTTGACTAGGATGTTTAAGCGCTCGTAATTGACTCCAAATAGCTTGTAGTTTTGTACATAAGTCCCTTCCGTACAGTCACAGGTTTCAATTGTTGTTTTCCACCCCTTGATTTCTATTTCGTTGTCATTGAAGGAGCTGATGTCGAGCGATTCGGCTTCGGTAAAAATTCTGGATTGAATCCAATTGTTGTTGAAGGGCATGATTTTCAATTGCTGGTCAACGATTTCGATGGTGTAGAAAAAAGTTTCTGCGGGTCTCCAAATCAATTCATTGACGACCCCATTCAATACAGCGGAACCTGGACTGATCGACTCACTAATGATGTATTGATCTTCGTTTTGTCCAATAATTTCGAGTACTAAAGTGTCCTTGTAGTATTGAAAATTATCGTAATCGTCTTGATCGAAGTAATTGGCTCCTCTGAGAAACAGGTAGGTACTTTTTTGGCCAATTTCCAAATTGTGCCAATCAATTCG
>JBCCSR010000030.1:0-14556 GCA_039199865.1 Bacteroidota bacterium | reverse complement strand
TGGGGATGGTTTATTTGATCAGCTTGATCCAGATTGTGCACCACTCACCCCCGTGCCAGATTCCTGGTCTTACGATTGTGATGATGCCATTGATGTAGAGATTCTGGGAGAGGGGATTCGTTGTGAGGAAAATGCTCAAATCACTATTCCAAATCCAGGAAACGTTACACAAATCATTGCTGAAGTGGTTTACAAAGGGCATACGGTCAATCCCGAATACCTCTATTTCAACACGGACAATGGTCCCATCCTCGCTTTGGGAACGAAAACAGATCCTGCTGGTGGCTATTACTATCGGGCCTTACTCGACCCAAGTAGCTTTGTCGGTGTTGAATTGGAGAATCGATGCAAAGCACAATCGTTTCTCCTTTACGTTTTTCGCAATGATGCCTCTGCTGGGGCAAGTTCTGGACAGTTTGTGGAGAGTTGGATGTACCACAGTACAATTTGTAAAACCCTTCCCATTCCGCAAGGACCAGCACCCAGAGATTTGAACATCATTGTCCCCCTTTCTGAGTTGACCAATGATGGACGCATTGTCAATATCAGTGCAAATGCGGGAGGCCAGAGTCAAAGCATTACCATTAATAATTTCAATCAAGGGGATGCATTGAATATCACTCCATTCATTTTGGAACAAGTTCCTGCCGCTACGGAGGAAGTTGAAATTTGTGTGACATCTCCTACCGGAACACCCAATGGGCAATCATTGGTTTTCTCGGGAGCCATTCAAGTTGAACCACTCTGTTTGACTTGTGATGATTCGGATTT
Source organism: Bacteroidota bacterium (assembly GCA_039199865.1). Taxonomy (GTDB): domain Bacteria; phylum Bacteroidota; class Bacteroidia; order Chitinophagales; family Saprospiraceae; genus JALZUU01. Next base: position 13,785 of record JBCCSR010000030.1, on the reverse strand, counting down.
GACCGCCAATACGGAAATTTTATCTGATTACAATGGGGTGCCCCTTAGTTGCGTTGGTGCCAATGATGCTGGTGCTCGAGTTGAAGCGAGTGGAGGTTTGGCGCCCTACACTTATTTGTGGAGCAACGGAGCAACAACGGAGGAAGTAAGCAATTTGGGGGCTGGAGAACACACCGTGATCATTACCGATCAATTTGGTTGCTCCATTGAACGTGTAGTTATTATTCTCCCTCCTGTAGCCCTGGAGTGTAGCGCAACGGTCAGTTCCAATTTTAACGAAGGAGCGCCAATCAGTGCTCAAGGAGCGAGCGATGGAGCAGTAGCGGTCCAGGTAAGTGGAGGAGTTGCTCCCTATCAATTTCTTTGGAATGATCCGACCAATCAGACGAGTCAAGAGGCTACCAATTTACCTGCGGGTGCCTATCAAGTTGAGGTGAGTGATGCGAATGGTTGTACTTGTCAAAACTCCGTGGTATTAAACGATCCTGCACGATTGGGAGATCTAGTTTTTGAAGACAAAAATGCCAACGGGCGTTTGGATGACGGAGAGCCAGGAATTCCAAACATTGAAGTTCAATTACATGGAACATCAGATAATGGTGCTACCATCGACCGAACGACGACGACAGATGCCAATGGATATTACGATTTTGATGGTCTACCTGCGGGCAACTATCAAGTTAAAATTGTTCCAACTGCCGATTTGGTGATTACCTACCCCAATGAAGGAGATGATGAAAGTGTGGACAGCGATATTTACCCTGACGATCAGCGCTCCGATTCCTTTATTTTAAACCTTGGAGCTTACAATCCAAACATTGATGCCGGGTTGTATCGACTGGCCAAAATTGGTGATTTTGTTTGGTTGGATCGCAACGGGAATGGTGTCCAGGATTCGGAAGAGGCCGGCTTTCCGGAGGTCACTGTTGAACTCATTGGAACCAGTGGCAATGGAACCTCAGTCAACCAAAGTACGACAACCAATGCTGGGGGCCAATATGTCTTTGCGGACTTGATTCCTGGAAATTATCAGCTGAAATTTTCAACTCCTGATGCTTTCTTGTTTTCTGAAGGCAATCAACAAGGAAATGATGCCTTAGATAGTGATGTAGACGTTCAGAGTGGGATGACCACAGTAGAAACATTGGAAAGCAATGAGGTCAATTCTTCTTACGATGCGGGCTTATTCCAATTGTCGACCATCGGTGATTTGGTCTGGGAAGATCTCAACGGAAATGGACTTCAAGATTCCGATGAGGCAGGCCTGCCGAACGTGATTGTTGAACTAAGCGGAACTACCTCTACGGGCACGGAGATCAATGCCAGTACAGTGACCAATGTGGATGGAAATTATAGCTTTAGCAATGTCAAGCCAGGTATTTATACAATTACCTTTGTTTTACCTTCTGGCTTTAAGTTTACCTATGCACTGGAAGGAACAAATGGACAGGTGGATAGCGATGCAGATCCAATGACGGGGATGACTACCTCGCAAGGAGTACAAAGTGGAGACCAACTGGATACTTTTGATGCGGGTTTGTATCGTCCAGCTAGCATTGGTAATTTGATCTGGGAAGACTTGAATGGAAATGGAATTGTGGAATCCAATGAGCCTGGTTTGTCTGGAGTGGATGTCTGGTTGTCCGGTACTACGGGCAATGGGACTTCCATTGATCAAAATACGACGAGTGGAGCCAGTGGCAATTATAGCTTTAACGATTTAGTTCCGGGTACTTACCAGTTGACTTTTAGTCGTCCAGATGGTTTTAAAACAACTGCGCCCAATCAAGGAAATGCGGATAGCGATAGCGATGCGAACCCCGTGAATGGTCAGAGTCAAACCGAGGATTTGCGAAGTGGAGAAGACAATGAGACGTACGATGCGGGTTATTTTCGGCCAGCTGCATTGGGAAACTTTGTTTGGGAGGATACCAATGGAAATGGAATCCAAGATCCGGGAGAATTGGGCTTACCCAATATTTTAGTTTCCCTAAGTGGGACAGATGGAACCGGAGCAGACATTAGTCAAACCGCGACCACTGATGCTAACGGAGCTTACCTGTTCGATGATTTGCCACCGGGTACGTATCAACTTACTTTTAGTCCCTTATCCAATTATAATTTTACCGCAAGCAATGAAGGTACGGATGAGCGCAAAGACAGCGATGTTGACTCGGCTAGCGGAACGACAGCATTGGTAGTGCTGCCATCGGGAGAAATACAAACAGAGGTAGACGCGGGCTTGTTTGCCGTTTCTAGCATTGGGGATTACGTGTGGTTGGATTGTGATAAAAATGGCATTCAGACCAATGGAGAAGCAGGGCTTGCTTTTGTTCCGATCAGTCTGAGTGGTACAACTGGAAACGGCGAAGTAGTCAACCTCAACACGGCTTCTGATGAAAATGGATTTTATGAATTTATCAATTTAAAACCTGGGGTGTATACTCTTAGTTTTGGTTTTCCGGCAAGTCCAATCGGTTTGGATTATGCCCCCCAAAATCAAGGTGATGAGGATCAGGATAGCGATGTTGATGCCAATGGCCTCACCGATTTTATTCCCCTAAGTAGCGCCTCTAATTTTACCAATATCGATGCCGGATATATCGATGATGCGGCACCACAAATCGAGCCGCTCGCTCAAGATGAATCGGTAGAATGTGATGGCTTTGGCAATCAGGATGCGCTATCAGCTTGGTTAACCAACAATGGCGGTGCACAAGCAAGCGATAACATCACTGAGACTGGGTTGATTCTTTGGACCAATAATTTTAATGCTTTGACAACTGCGTGTGGAGCAAGTGGAAAAGTGACGGTTACCTTTACGGCAACGGATGAATGTGGCAATAGTCGAAATACTACGGCTAGTTTTACCATTATCGATCAAACGCCACCAACTTTACTGGGCATTCCAGCCGATGAAATGGTATCCTGTGATGCGATCCCACCCCTAGCCACACCAACGGCGTCAGATGATTGTAGTAGTGAAGTAGCGATTGATTTTCAAGAAATCATTCAGGCTGGTCCTTGCAGTCACAATTATCAGCTCATTCGTTCTTGGACCGCAACGGATGAATGTGGCAATCAGGATGTTCAAACGCAGGTCATTAGTGTTGAGGACAATACCGCACCAATCTTATTTGGAGTTCCTGCTGATGAGACGGTAGAATGCAGTACCATTCCCATTGCTGCCACTCCCACAGCAACAGACAATTGTGACAGTGATGTCAGTATTGGTTTTGGTGAGGTACAAAGCAATGGTACTTGTTCTGATGGCTATGTATTGACCCGCACCTGGACGGCGACCGATGCTTGTGGCAATCAAAGCGTGCAAACGCAAGTCATCACAGTAGAAGACAATATCGCGCCCACGCTAATTGATGTTCCAGCGGATAAAACCGTAGATTGTGCTGCCATTCCCACGGCGGCAGAACCGACGGCAACGGACAATTGTGATGCGGCAGTCAGTATCGTTTTTTCAGAAATACAAGAAGCGGGAGCTTGCACCCATAACTATAATTTGATTCGCACTTGGACGGCTACGGATGCTTGTGGCAACCAAAGTATTCAAACGCAAATCATTACGGTGGAAGACAATACAGCGCCAATTCTACTGGGCGTTCCCAGTGATGAAACAGTAGCCTGTGATGTGATTCCAAGTGCGGCTACTCCAACGGCTACGGACAATTGTGATGCTGATGTCAACATTGAGTTTAACGAAATACAAAGCAGTGCTGCTTGCGCAGATACCTACATGTTGACCCGTACTTGGACGGCTACGGATGCCTGTGGCAATCAAGACATTCAAACCCAGATCATTACCGTCGAAGATAATCTGGACCCCATCTTAATTGGCATTCCCAGTGATGAAACGGTAGCCTGTGATGCCATTCCCGCTATTGCTACTCCAATGGCAACGGACAACTGCGATAGTGACGTAAATATTGAGTTTAGTGAAATGCAAACTAGTGCTACATGTGCAGATGCCTACATTCTGACCCGTACCTGGACGGCGACCGATGCTTGTGGTAATCAAATGATTGGAACGCAGGTAATCACTGTGGAAGACAATGTTTCCCCTGTTTTAATAGGCGTTCCTACCGACGAAACGGTAGCCTGTGATGCCATCCCCGCTATTGCTACTCCAACGGCGACTGATAATTGTGATAGCGATGTCAATATCAGTTTTAGTGAAGTACAGAGCAATACCGTCTGTTCTAATGCTCACACTTTAACTCGAACTTGGACCGCCACCGATGCTTGTGGCAATACCAGCCAACAGACGCAAGTGATTACGGTGGAAGACAATACGCCCCCTGTTTTGTTAAATGTACCAACGGATGAAGTTGTGGAATGCGATGCCATTCCGAGTGCGGCTAGCCCAACGGCGACGGACAATTGTACCGACAATGTCGACATCAGTTTTAGCGAGGTACAGAGCGATGCGATTTGTCCCAATGCCTATACTTTGACCCGTACCTGGACGGCGACTGATGCTTGTGGCAATCAAGCGGTGCAGACCCAAATCATTACGGTCGAAGATACCACTGCACCAATTTTATTGGGAGTCCCTGCCAATGTGAATGCTGCCTGTAATACTATTCCTAGTCCAGCTAGTCCAATGGCGACCGATAATTGCGATACAGAGGTATTGATTATTTTGTCAGAGGTACAAGAAGCTGGATCTTGCTCCAATAGTTACCACCTCATTCGAACTTGGACGGCCACCGATGCTTGTGGCAATAGTAGTCAACAAAGTCAAATCATCTCAATAGAAGATACTACCACCCCTACTTTACTAAATGTTCCCGCGGATGAGACCGTAGATTGTAATGCGGTTCCTAGTCCAGCTAGTCCAACAGCGACCGATGATTGTGGAACCGTAGTTGATATTGCCTTCTCGGAAGTACAAATTCCCGGAAATTGCCCCCACAATTATGGCTTGATCCGAACTTGGACGGCCACCGATGCTTGTGGCAACAGCAGTCAGGAAAGCCAAACCATTACGGTATTGGATACTGAAGCGCCGATCTTGATTGGGGTGCCTGCCAATACCAGCGCGGATTGTCAAAATATTCCTACTCCGGTAGAGCCAACGGCGACGGATAATTGTGATACGAATGTCAGTATTAGCTTTAGCGAGATTCAAGAGCCTGGTAACTGTGGAGATACTTATCAAATCGTTCGCACCTGGACGGCTACGGATGCTTGTGGCAACAGCAGTCAAGAAACCCAGATTATTTTCATTGAAGATACCACTGCACCCATTATCAGCGGAGTGCCAACAGATATCACTGTAGCTTGCGATGCCATCCCCACGCCAGACGAGCCTATTGCATCCGACGATTGTGATGATAATGTTTTGCTAAATTTTGAGGAAATACAACAAGCGGGCGATTGTAGCAATAACTATGTATTGATTAGAGTTTGGACGGCGACTGACGCTTGTGGCAACCAAACCCAAGCTACGCAAACCATCACCGTAGAAGATACCACCAGTCCGATTTTGATTGGGGTGCCAAGTGACGAAACAGTTGATTGTGATTTTGTTCCTGGCCCTCCCGCAGCTGATTTGGTCATTGCCACCGATAATTGTGATGCCAATGTGGCGGTTGTTTTTGCCGAAATCATCAACCCTGGAACTTGTTTGCACCAATATACTATTCTTCGAACTTGGACGGCGACCGACGCTTGTGGCAATCAAGATCAGCAAACACAAATCATTACGGTAGAAGACAATACGGCACCCGATTTGATTGGCGTTCCTTCCGATCAAAGTGTTTCTTGCGGAGGAGTACCCAATCCACCGGTGATCGGAGCAGACCTTCTGGCCAACGACAACTGTGATACTGATGTAACGATTGGTTTCAACGAAATTCAAGCGCCAGGTGTTTGTGGGGAATCGGTCATCATCACCCGTAGTTGGACGGCTACCGATGCTTGCGGCAATCAGAACACAGCCACGCAAATCATTACGGTAGGAGATGAAGCGCCTCCCGTGATCAGTGGGGTTCCGGCCAATGTGGTGGTAGAATGCAACATGATTCCTCCCATAGCAGAACCGACAGCAACGGATAATTGTAGCGTAGATATCGAACTGGGCTTTTTTGAAATGGTCGAAGCGGGCAACTGTCCCAGTAATTATCAAATCATTCGAACTTGGGAAGCGACCGATGCTTGTGGCAATACCAGCCAAGCCAGTCAAATCATTACGGTAGAAGACAATACGGCTCCGATGCTCATTGGAGTACCTTCTGACTTGAATGTCAGCTGTGATGAAATTCCGCCGCTACCAATAGACGATGTTTTGGCGACGGACAATTGTGATATCAATGTTGAAATTACTTTTAACGAAACGACCAATAGTGGTGCCTGTGCCGGAAATTTAGAGATCATTCGAACTTGGACTGCTATTGATCATTGTGGGAATACAACTGTGATGAGTCAAACGATTAGTGTGCTCGATGAAGCGGCGCCGGTGCTATCGGGTATTCCAGCAGATTTGACCGTAGAATGCAATGCGATCCCTGCGCCAGCGCAGCCCACCGCAACGGATGATTGTGACGAGGAGGTTAACATCAGTCTGTCGGAAACCATTAGTCCAATTGATTGTGTCGACAATTTTATTTTGACGCGCATTTGGACGGCGACGGACAACTGTGGGAAAACGACGACTGCCATTCAAAATATTACTATTCAGGATACGACGGACCCCATTTTGATCGGTGTTCCTTCCGATATTACGGTTGATCCAGCCAATGGTGGAGTTGTTCCAAACCTTGCTAATGTCCTAGCAACAGATAATTGCGATACCAATGTTTCACTAGCCTTTGATGAAACCGAAATTCCAAACGGTTGCGGAACGATTCTTCAAAGAACTTGGACGGCCACCGACAACTGCGGTAATAGTGCTGTGCAAACGCAAATCATTACGGTAGTAGATGGTTTTAGTGTGGCCATCAGTCCAGAGAATCCAGAAATTTGTGCTGGAACTTTTGTTCAATTTGTAGCGGATCCCCTTGGTAATGATGTGAGCTATGAGTGGTCAGCGACCGGAGGTACTTTTGATGATCCAAATGTTGGTGCACCAAGTTACACCGCTACTACTCCGGGAAGCTATACCATTACCTTGTCAGTCGATGGTCCTGGAGGATGCGTAGGTACAGCTAGTACTATCGTAACTGTTACCGAAGATGGCGTGGGTACGGCTGGTGTAAATGGTAATATTTGCGAAGGCGATGACATTCAATTAACGGCCAGTGGGGGAGTGATTTATTTTTGGACGGGCCCCAATAATTTTACGTCCAACCAACAAAATCCAGTGATCCCCAATGCTAGTGTCGACGATAGTGGAACCTATACCGTCAATATCGGTGGAGGCAATTGTTCTGGTATTGTGGATGTTGAAGTGCTTGTTTCGGAAGGTTTGGTTGGAGATTTTAACAAAACAAATGTAGGCTGTAATAATTTGGGCGCTATCAATATCGGTATCTTTGGAGGCCTAGGCGTTTATACTTATGATTGGCTCGACTTACCAGGAACAGACAATGTTGAAGATCGTACGGATTTGGAACCTGGATTATACACTGTGGTGGTTACCGATGCTGGAGGTTGTACTTACAGTATTGAAAATATTCAAATCGTTGATGAGTGTGGATGTTCGGCAGATGCTGGAGGGTTGATGAACGGCCAGTCTGGTTTATGTTTGGAAAATGGTGCGGTTAACTTAACCGCTACACCCAACGGAAACGCAGTGATCCCAAGTGGATTTTCAACCCTTTATGTACTGACTTCTGGTAGTGATTTGGTGATCGAAGCAGTGAGCAATACCCCTGAATTTACCGTAAATGAAGCAGGCGATTATACCATTCATACCCTTATTTATGATCCAATTACCCTGAATTTGGGAATCATTCAATTTGGAGTGACGACGGGAGCCCAAGTCAATTCCCTGTTGCAACAAGGAGGAGGAACCATTTGCGCGGCCTTGGACTTATTGGGTGTTCCTTTCAATGTATCGGTTGCAGAGGCTTTTGTGAGTTCGGTAGCCCCCGAAATTTGTGATGGAGCCAATGGATCGGCACTACTTGCTCCTTCCAACTATACTTATGTTTGGAGTGATGGTGGAAATGGGGCTGGTCGAAATGATCTGGCCGCCGGAGTGTACGAAGTTACTGCAACGGATCAAAATGCTTGTAGTACTACTCTCAGCCTAACGATTGATGCCATTTGCGATTGCATTCCCCCGGTGGTAAATAATATTGTTCTTGTGGAAACGACTTGTGGTGCAGCGGAGGGTTCTGCCGTCGTATTGGTTGCGGGCAACCCGGCCGACTTTACTTACGATTGGTTTCCAAACACGGGAAGTCCCAATGCCATTGGAAACGTTCGCAATGATTTGATTGCGGGAGTGTATAGCGTTACCATTAGCAATCCACTTATTGACGATTGCTTTGTAGTCGAACAGTTTTCGATTGGAAATAGTGATGGTCCAGAACCTACTAGCATTGAAACGAGTCCGGCAAGCTGTGGAGAAGCCAATGGAATGGCGACCTTATTGCCGAATAATTACAACTATGTCTGGTTGTTTGACAATACTCCCGCCAGTAGTCGAAATGATTTGGTTGCCGGAGTGTACGAAGTATTGGTCGTTGATCCACAAAATCCTGACTGTCCTAATATCGCAATTGTCGAAATCGGATTGATCAATGATTTGTTGTTGAGCGCAACCATCGAAGTACAGCCTACCTGTCAACAGGCAGATGGGATCGTCAATATTGAGGCAAACGGTGGTACCGGAAATTACCTCTATCAATGGAGCGATGGGCTCGATTTGACTACAGGCCTAAGGACCGGCTTATCTGCTGGGGTATACACAGTGAGTGTCATCGACCAACAAAGCAATTGCGAGACGAGTTTGACTTTCACATTGACCAATGATGTTGCTGATGCAAGCATCGAATTGTTATCTGATGAAATTCTACTGAGCTGTTCTGGGGATAGTAATGGCGAAGTTGATTTTACGATCACTCCCTCCGCTGGTTTTGTCAACCCACAATCGCTTAGCATTCAAAACGCCAATGGGGAAGCGGTGAGTAATGGAAATTTGATTGCGGGCCAATATTGCATCGTAGTTTTGGATGGCAATAATTGTTTGGCCGCCTCGACTTGCTTTAGCGTTCTCGAACCCGAAGCGATTGATGTGGCCGTAGAGGTGAATAACAAAACTTGTACGGAAGGGGGAAGTATTTCCCTAACCGTAACTGGTGGTAACGGTGGATATTCTTTTAACTGGCAAGATCTTAGCGGAACTTCTAGTCCCCAAAATCGAGAGAATTTGGTAGCGGGTACTTATGAGGTTACGATTACTGACCAAGCGGGATGCTCGGTAGTCATCAGTGATTTATTGATTGCAGATGAGTGTTCCAACCCCGGAAACTGTACTCCTCCGATGGTAGAAAATACCATTGTCATTGGAGCCAACTGTGGTCAGTCCAATGGTTCTGCTCGCTTGATGCTTTTTGGGGATGAAACAGCGTTCAATTACACTTGGACGCCAGCGGTCAGTGAAACCAATATGGCCGATCACCTTTCTTCTGGAGTGTACACGGTGGTCATTAGCGATCTCGATGATCCAACTTGTAGTACAACGATTAGTTTTACTGTAGAAAATATTGATGGCCCTCAAGCAGAGCTTCTTTCCACTACTCCCGCTACTTGTGCTCAATTGAATGGAACGGCCGTGTTGTCACCCGTTAGTTTTGTTTATGAATGGTGCAACGGAGCAACTGGCTTTAACGTTGTGAATTTACCCGCAGGAACCTGTTTTGTAACGGTAACCAATCCTGCTGACGGATGTACCAATATCTTAGAGGTATTCATTGAGGAGTTCAATACTTTGACGCTAACGCCTATGATTCTCGATTTTCCGGATTGTGGTGCCGCTACTGGAGCCGTGAATATTGAGGTCAGTGGAGGAAGTACAGATTACACTTACCAATGGAGTAATGGAGCCGATAATGCCACGGCAAATAACCTTGCTGCGGGTATTTACAGTGTAACCGTCACGGATAACGGTGCAACGGGTTGCAGCCAAATATTAACTTTTGCATTATGGGACGATATTGTGGATGCGGGAGCTATGGTCACTTTGGAAAGTGATTCCGTTTTCGTGACTTGTGTTGGGGCGACCGATGGGACCGTGAATTTTGACATTAGTTTGGAAGCCAATTTTGTGGAGCCAGCCACAGTTACGATCAGTGATATTGATGGAAATGAGTATACCAATGGAGCTTTGCCTCCGGGAGAATATTGTGTCTTGGTTCGAGACGCAGATGGCTGTCTGGGAGGACAAGCCTGTTTCCAGGTTTTACCAGCCCCCTCCATTGTATTGGACATTAGCCTGTTTAATCAAACTTGCGATACCAGTGGGATGATTCTCGTCTCCGCTAGTGGAGGAACGGGAAGTTATGCTTTTGATTGGGCCGATTTGAGTGGCCCTTTCAATCCACAAAACCGAATTGATTTGGAGGTTGGTGCTTATAGCTTAACCGTAAGTGATGCCAACGGATGTACTACGGTAGTCAACGACTTGCCGATTATTGATGAATGTTCTGGATGTCCAGCTATCGACACCGTTCAGTTGGGTTTGCCCATCAATAGTCAGGGAACGTATTGTTTTGAATTGGAGTCCTGTTTTGATACTGTCGGTATTACCTATGCCTTGTATGATGGTGGAACCATTGGAAGTTCTCCCTTTGGAAATTGGAGTCTGGGAGTAGACGGTTGTCTAACTTACAACTCTAACGATACTCCTGGCCTCGGGGTGGATACCATTTGTATCGTAGCCAACGACAACGGATTGTTGGATACGACTTGTGTAGTCGTGACGATTACTACCGATTGTGCATTGTTTGGCACCGACACGATTCAGTTGCAGACCTTCGATTGTGAAGCTGGTGGTAATTTCTGTTTGCCGATTGGATTGACCCAAATTGTCAACTTTGATATCCTAGACAATGGCGAGCCCTACAGTGGTGGTTTTGAGGGATGCGAAAGTGATACCACTATTACTTATTTGCTTCAAATCTTGATCAATGATGCTCCGGTCGGACCTTATGAATTGGTTTCTTGGAATGTGGAGTCAACTACTTTTAGTATTGATACCTTCCAAACCCTAGACGATCTGGTCGATTCGATGAACATTTGGGATCCGGCTGGAGATTGGGCTTTGGTGCCCAACACCGCCATTGTTAGTAACAATACGCAAACCAATTATGGACCATTGAATATTCGGCCCTACCTGACGCTCAATCCCGCCATCTTGGGAGTCAATTTGAACATCGACAATATGGGGACCTTGATTACTTTGGATACGGGTTTTCATCAGATCATCATCAGTGATTTGAATACGGGTTGTGTGGATACACTTAACGTTGGTCTGGATTGTGTTGATTGTCCCAATATTTACGACGGACCCAATGTTTTGCTAGCTCCCAATTGTAATGAATTGCTTGATGTTTGTTTGAACCTCGATATCAATGAGGTCCAAAATTACGTAGTGACCGACAATGGCGAACTGTATACTGATGGCTTCAATGGTTGCGACCTAGATTCCATTTACACCTATGTGGCCTTGGCTTTCATCAATCCGGGGAATTATACTTTGGACAGTTGGGAAGTCAATGGTGCGCTCTTTTCATTGGCCAACTTCAATACGGTCGAAGAGTTGATTGATTCGATGAATGTTTGGGATCCAATGGCCAATTGGACTTTAGATGGTGTAGGGATTGAAGGAGGAAATTTTGCCAATGACTATGGTGCTCTGGTCGTATCTCAGAACGGTATTGTCCTGACAACGAGTATGCCTTCTCTGGATTTATTCCCCAATGGCTTGGCCGTTAGTTTGGATACTGGCTTCCATCAATTGATTGTCACCAATACCTTAAAAGGTTGTGTCGATACATTAGAGTTGACCATCGATTGCGTGGATTGTCCAGAAGATTTCTATTCGGGGCCAGACTTGTTGATGGCCAATGGTTGTGATTCTCTAACTCAACTCTGCCTTGGTTTGTCTGCCATCAATCTGTCGAATTATCAGATTACAGATAATGGAGCAATTTATAACGATGGCTTTATTGGTTGTGATTTTGATTCGATTTATACCTACGTTTCTCTGGCCTTTAGTCAGCCGGGGAATTATACTTTGAATAGCTGGCAGGTCAATAATGTCTTCTTTTCCATGGGGAATTTTGTCAGTGTACAAGAATTGGTGGATTCGATGAATGTTTGGGATCCCAATGGCAATTGGACGATCGATGGAACTGCGATTGAAGGAGGAGACTTCGATAATATTTATGGCTCCCTGATTGTTTCCCAGTTTGGCATTGAAATTACCAACAGTGCTCCGACCCTCAATTTGGATCCTCAAGGTTTACAAATCGCTTTGGATACTGGATTTCATGAGATCATCATCGTCGATAGCATTGCGGGTTGTTTGGACACTTTTGAGGTGACCATTCTCTGTGATGATTTTAGTCCTTTGCCCACCGATACCATCCCACTGGAGTTGATTATTGGCTTTACGGATACCTTCTGCATTGACACCACGGTGTTGCCCAGCATTATCGATACGATTTATAACATTTGCGAAAGTGCTTCTGGTAGTATCTTAGAATTTGGCATCTTAGAAGACGATTTCTGTATTGAATATACAGCTTTGGATTTGGGGACAGAACCTGCCTGTATCGTCATTTGTGATGATCAAAACCATTGTGATACGACCGTGCTGGAAGTGACGGTGATTCCACCAATGATTGACTCCGTTTCGCAAGAACTGGTCTTTGGAGAAATTGATCAATATTGTATCGATACCTCCGAATTAGCGGGAACCATTGATACAATATTCAACTTCTGTGAAGGTGAATCGGGTGAAAACATCCTTTTCAGCATTGATGAAAGCACCCTGTGTGTTTCCTTTGAAGGAGTAGGTTTGGGCGCTGATCAGGCCTGTATTGTCATCTGTGATCATTTTGGCTTTTGTGACACCACCATTCTATTGGTCAATAATTTAATGGGCTTGGGAGAGGAACCCATTGCGGTGGAGGATGATACATCAACGGTGATTAATGTTCCTCTGATTATTGACGTATTGGGTAACGATACTCTAAACGGCGTATTGCTCGATGTACAATTTCTCAATGGCCCGTGGAATGGAGCTGCGGTGCTCAACACAGACTTTAGCTTCACTTATGCCCCCAATCGCGATGAGTGTGCATACCTAGATAGTTTTACCTACATCCTGATTAGCTCTACGGGAAGTGATACAGCAAGTGTTTTTGTGGATGTACTTTGTGATGAATTAACGATTTACAATGGTATGTCTCCAAATGATGACGGCATGAATGATAGTTTCACGATTATAGGAATAGAACTATTCCCAAGTAGCGAAGTAACCATTTTCAACCGTTGGGGTAACCAAGTTTACTACAAACAAGGCTATCAGAACGAAGGCTTAGATGCCTTTAAAGGACAATGGAACGGTAAGGACTTACCAGACGGTACATACTTCTACTTAATTGATACAGGAGAAGGTACACAATACTCTGGGTACTTACAGATACATAGATAAAAAGAGTAGCAGGAACGCCTCAGCGTTTCTGCACTTTAAAGAGTTTTTTACAACTGAGGTTTTATGAAAGTGAGGCTGTCCTTTAGTTAGGATAGCCTCTTTTTATTGAATAAAGCACCAATATTGCTGGTTGTAAACGTTTGTAAATGATATTAACG
>JBCCSR010000029.1:0-14566 GCA_039199865.1 Bacteroidota bacterium | reverse complement strand
GATTGGTGAACAAGCCCTCGACCAAGTAGATGTTGCAGATAGCCTGCGCACTCAGGAGGCAGAGCTCCGTTCGGATATCGCTTTTTACGAAAGAAAGGTCTTGGAAAGTCAGAATAAAAACAAGGTAAAAGAGCAAGCGCAACTCAGACTTTGGGAGGGACAGCTCTTTGCGCTTAAGCAGAAGTATCAGAGTCTACAAATACAATTAGAAAAAAAATATCCACATTATCAAGAGTTGAAACAGCAAAGTGAAAGTCTTGACATTGCCTATATTCAAGCGCATTATCTCAATGAAGGAAATTTGTTGTTAGAATATTTTGATGGAGCAGAAGACTTGTATTTATTTGCCATCGGTAAGAATCACGCAGAGGTGTTGGTCATTCCACAAAAAGAGGAACTGCTACAACAAGTAGAAGCGTTATTGCCTTTACTATCTAAGCCCCCCAATTCAAAAAACTTTGTTGCAGAAATCGAAGAATTCAATCAACAAAGTCATGCCCTTTACCAAGCATTATTGGCCCCCGCTTTAAAACAAGTGGGACCTATTCATCGCTTAATCATCGTCCCCGATGCCGAACTCAATTACCTGCCTTTTGAGGTTTTACAATTTGAGCACAACGCTATCCAAGACTATCGACTGGAAGCCAAAGATTACTTGATCGAAAAATATGAAGTCAGCTATCTTTTTTCAAGCACATTGTTATCACAAGAAAAAAGCAAGAGATCCGCGAGCCTTCCCTTCGTAGGTTTTGCCCCCAGTTTTCAAGGTACCTTTGCGGAAGCACGCTCTTGTAGTCAAAGCGAACTCTATGGCCTACAATGCAACCAATCAGAAGTAGCCACCATTAATCAGCATTTCAACGGCCAAGTTTTTGCGAAAGACGCAGCCAACAAAAATAATTTTCTACAACACATTGAAGACGCATCAATCATTCATTTGGCCACCCACGCTTGTGTCAATCTAGAAGAGGCTGCGCTTAGTCAAATCTTTTTTTCCGATGATTACCTCACCGCAGTAGAATTGAAAAACCTAGACTTGTCCGCTGATCTAGCGGTACTGAGTGCTTGTAATACTGGATCGGGAAAAATGGAAGCGGGAGAAGGCCTGATGAGCCTTTCCCGAAGTTTTACCATCGCCGGCTGTCCGAGTACACTGATGAGTTTGTGGTCGGTAGACGATTGTGCCACCTCCCAAATAATGATTGAATTTTATGAGCAGCTGCATACCGGACACGACAAAGCTACGGCAATTCGCAATACCAAGCTCGATTATCTGCAAAGTGCATCCAAGGCAGAAGCACATCCTTATTACTGGTCGGCCTTTGTCTTAAGTGGATCAACGCAAGCCGTTTTTGCTCACTCTTCCAATTGGTTGGTATACGGAAGCATTATCGCAGCTGTGCTCTTGCTGGTATGGGGCTGGCAAAGAAAAACAGCTTGAACTACTTTTCCGATAACCAGCGATGTAGCGTAGCCATCAATTGCGCTTTTTCTGCCTCACTCATATTTCGAATTCGTGCATTTCCGTGATGCTTCCCCTCCATAAAAAACCAAAGTGCATCTGCATTGTTATAAGCGGGCACAGCGGTAGCCGACCAAGTATCAATGGCTCCATTGATGTAAATCATTCGATCAACTCCTTGCTCCAACCAAGCATTGACTTTTTGTAGAAGCTGTCCGTCGAAAACGGGTTGTTCCTTTCCGGGAACGAATGCAGCATGAGGGTTGGGCGACATGGGTAGGGCCTGGAGTAAGCCCGCAAAATCTTTGGTCTCATATCCGTAATAGCCCATTTCTTCTGCCGACTGATAATAGTGAGAACCATAATAAGCCACCTGATCATCACTAAAAAAGCCGGTACCAGAAATCAAAAGCAGGTGTTCCAACAAGGTCTCTACCGATGCGTCAGTGGATGGAATGAGGGTACAATCATGACCATACTGCCAAAAGGAAAAGGGATATTCCAAAACCGCTAATTCAAAAGCGGCCTCCTCGGAAAAATACTCAAACTGATACCTCGCCCCCTTGTTGTACCAACGGAGAAGCGGCAATAGCTCTGTACGCTTCCGCAAAACGGTTTTCTGAAAGTCCAGTATGTCTTCTCTGCAAGCCTCCTCCCCGATGGTCCTCAAAAATTCATAAATTCTAGGGTCTTCAAAACTGCGGTTAATGGGAGCCACGTAGGGGACACTCGCAACAACGTCGTCTGGGAAAAAGTATTTGTAAAAAATCGTCGTTGCTCCTCCTTTGCTAATGCCGGTACTGAGCCAAGACGTTTGGTAAATTTGCTTAAACAGTTGATTGATTCGATGATAATCAGCAGTTGCTTGTTCTAGATTCAAATAGGTGTAATCCAAGCTATCTGGTATGCTCTTGCCGAAGTAGCGATGCTCGATGTCCAATTGATTGGCCTCCAACAATTCTGTCAACTCATAGATTCGATTGCGATTGCGGTTGTAGCCTTCGGTAACCATCACCATTGGCGCAGCAAAATCGCGATGCGATAAGAAGACCTTTTGATAGAAATGTCCCTTATTCGGGTTTTGGTGGTCTAGAGGCTGTTTGATGCGCAGTTCAAATGTTTGCTGAAATCCATCTGCACTTTCGATTTCATCAAAAATCACATCTGGCAATTCGAACAAACGTTGTACTATCGACTGTGCGGATAGCATCAAACTTGTCGTACAAATACAACTGAGTAAGAGGAGATTTTTTTTCATGGTGCTTAATTTTGCCGCTCTAAAAGCGCCTTGGAGTTGATTTTGAGTAGCCGATTGTTATCTCTAAAGGTAAGAAAGATAAACTAGTGATTTCAAGAAATCCTCTTTTTGCCCCTAGAATAGCCCACAGAATGGCCCGATCAAGGATCTTTTTATCATTGCCCTTTCCGTAAGAGGCAAGCGAGGTAAAAACGATGGGAGAAAATTGTACTGAAAGTGAAAAAGACTACATCAACCTATGGGCTGTAGGACAGCCAATTGACGTAGTCTTCAGTATAAGATTAAAAAAATTTTACAGCTAACAATAATTGAGATCCGCTCAACAATTCTAAATTGGTTCTGGAAACTAGACTGGGGTCAAATGTATCACTATGGATACAGGGATCGAAATCACCTAGTTTTTCCGTTATGGAAAGATCTAGCATTTCCAGATTGGAGTGAGGTCTCTCAGTTAAACTTCCTCCAACTTTACCTGTCCCCAGTTTTCGCCTCTTTCGATTCGTTTGAGTTGGGTTTCGGTAATGCCAAAACTTCGGGCCAATATTTTTCGCTTGGTTTTGCCTTCTTTCAGGCGTTTTTTGAGTAAGCGAACTTTCGACTCTGTCATCTTGACGTGGGAAGCTACTTTGCGGTTTTCCCGCTCATAAACACCATGTTTAATTTGGTGTGCTGTTAGTTCTTTTTGGTCTACCCATTGTAGATTCTTGAAGTGGTTGTTGAAATTGTCAAAGTCCAGATGGATGACGAAGTCCTTACCTTCTGGCTTGTCCAAAAACTCTTCAGCGATCAGTTTGTGCAGGTAAAAGCCTTGTCGAATACCGTCTTTCAAGCGTAGGTTCAACTGAATGAATCCGCTTTTGATTTTAGATCCTTTTAGCAGTTTCTCCTCACCAGTGATTTTGTTGATACTTTTCATCCGACCATAATCGGAAAATTCGTAGTCACAGTTTTTAGTGGGTGCCTTGGCTTTTACACGTGCCCAACGTTCGTTCCAAAAACTTTTTACTTTTAGATCGTTCATTGTTCTCTTTTTTCGTGTATATATGATTAAAATAAGTGGATGCTCATCACTTTGTTTTGAGTTTACATTAGGACATAGGAGTTGCCTCCATCAAGCAAGGAATTGTTAATAGCTGATGAATCCAAGCAGGGAAACAACACAATTTTGGCTAGCGTTGGCGCTTCTCCTGATTTGGGTTTACCCCTTTATCAAAACAGGGTAATACTGAATAACATGTAGGAAGACTATAATAAATACCTTAATTTAATAATCAGTTGCCATAGTTTTTGGTATAATATACGCTAACTATGTAGTTAAAGCACTTATTCTTCGTTGTATAGACGTTAGTGAGCAAGTTAAGCAACTCGCTTGATATTTGCCAACAATATGGGCACAATTTTTTATCTATTTTGTAAAAATTTGACTTGATTAAAGGTCAAAACACTGTTTTTTTCGCATTTCCCCTTCATTTTTCCGTAAATACTGCAATTCAAGTCTCTATTTATTGGCTTAACATGAAATACAAACGACAGCATTGAAGGTTTGCAAAAGGGCAGTTATGCTCTATGCCAATTAGAGGAAAGGCCTTGTTCACCTCTCTTTCGTATACGGAAATGATGAACATGGCGATAATTTAGCCTTTCCAAAAAGATCATTACGATCAAAGTATCACTGTTTTTTCTTTCTCAAATACTTTTTCTTGAATCGTTCAAAGGCAGTTCGATCTCCGTTGATCCGATACCGTTGATAAACGGATCCTGCCACTGTTCCAATTATAGTACCCGCAAAAGTTGCACCGACCAAAGAAAAAAACTGCCCTATCTGTTCGCTAGTTGTAGAGACATTGGGATTGCTTGTCGCAGTACTAACTAGACCAAAAGTTAAGCCTCCAGCCAAAGCGCCGATAAAAGGAGTCCCCACCCTGCGGACTTTAATGCGTTTGATTTCCTGAAAGGGATAGCTCGCTACCTCCTTGGTTCCTTTCAGACGAATACTTACCTGATCGCCTTCAATGGCTGCCAGTTTCCCCTTTACTTTTTCTCCATCTAACATTTTTAATTTTACCCTAAAACTCCCACCCTTTAATCGATACTCTTGAGCGGAAAGTAGATGGACAAAACAAAACAATAATATTCCAAGTACGATGAGTTTTTTCATTCTTCATTTTTTTGAAATCGCTTAGTACAGACCCAACTGTCCCAGGCCAATTTCTAAGTGAATAAAAATTAGCAAAGTAGAGATTCAGTATCTCTATGCTTTTTATGTATCTTTCTTATTGGAAATATTTGGCTTTGGTCAACCAAATAATTAGCGTAGGTAACTTCGTTTCTATAGCTTTAAATCTCAATTATTTTTTATTGTCAGCCCTTAAGATCAGCTAAGACTTTTGAGTAACTTCTTTTTAAATTTGGCAAACCGATGTCGCTTACCGTTGATCTTATACCTTTTTTTACCCAACAGATGAAACAGACCTCCGAGGAATAACGCTCCTAAAACGGCGATTCCACCTATCGTCCAAATCAAGCCTTGGGTGGTGACTTCAGCCATTCCCAGAGAAGCTCTCGCAACTAAAGTTGCAGCGGTTCCACTAACCAATCCTCCTACCAGAAGGCTTCCCCACAGACTTCCTTTGCGATGAATCCTTAATGTTTTGATCGATTCAAAGGAATAGACTTTAGCCTCCGCTTGGCCTTTTTCCAGTAATACGAGTTCAGAATCGTTGATGCTAAGAAGATGCCCTTTGATGCTTTGTCCCGACATGGTTTCCATCTGTACCAGGTAGGCATTTTTAAAAGAAACATTTGCCTTATTGACGGCAAATGCCGGTAGAGCAAGGCCCCAAAGACAGGAAAAGAAGAATAGGGATAAAGTTGTTTTTTTCATATTTTATACATTTAGTGAAGGAATCTGCGCACTCCCACAACCGAGTGGCGATTGATCAGTTCGCAAGTAATAAGTAAATTCAAAGTGAAGGAAAAGCCAAGGCAATGTGGATGGCTTTTGAGACATGCTTACTAAAAATACGTAAAAAAGAGAATTATGGTATAAGAATGACCTACTTTTTCTGATTCTGATAATAATTAAACACCTTAGTTACCACTGCTTTACCCAAATCCTCTGGTTTTTGACGAATCTTGGATTCTTCTTTTCCCATCGTCAAAAACAGGGCATCAACGGCACGTTCAGACAAGAAATCGGGAAGAGAGGAATTGACCTTGTTCTTGGCAAAAAGGTTGTAAGCACCGCTTGCCATTGGCCAATATTTTAATACTTCAGTTTTGCCCAATTCCGTTTCCAGACGACTACTGTAACGTTTTTTTACCGAACCATACATCGCTTGTTTTAACACTTGAGTCGCTGCATCTTCGCCACCCAAGACTACTGAAACCGCATCTCCAAAATCCAATTCGGCAATGGCGTCTTTCATGATTCCACCACTTTCCTTGGCGACTTCCCCAGAAACATTTCCAATAATTTCAGTCGCTTTATCAATCTCATTGCCCAAGCCCACCGTTTTGAGCGTATTCAATACAGGTTGTATTTCCGAAGGTAAGATGGCCATCACTCCATCTTTATTGATTTTGCTCAAGGTACTAATGGCCCGAAAGGTACTGCTGTTGAGCACCTCGCGCAAAGCGCTAATGGTTTCCAAACTAGTTGGCTCGGCGATCAATGATTGTAGGGTACTACAAGATGGAAGACAAAAAAGAACGATGAGTAGAAGAGAGCTGATTTTTTTCATGATGACGGTTCGTTGAAGATGATAGGCAATATACAAGAAAATCAGGATTTTTTTTCCATCTGCCAAAGTTGCCACGAATTGTAAATGTTTTGATACACAATGTAAAAAATCGGTCCCAAGGCAATCACTGGTGTGGTAAAGGTTAAGGACAGCCACAACGCAAACATATTATTCTTTCTCCCCAAGGCTATACTTGTAGCTATTGGAGACTGGTCTTTAGCCAGAGCACGACCGATGCTAAAGTTGAGGAAACACAAAACTCCTGAGAGCAAAGCAATCCCCAAAATGGTACGCCAACCCGTTTGTTTGTCCATTTGAACAAAGTGACTGGCTTTTCCAGAAGCAATAAATACGTTGGTGATGAAGAGATAGAAACCGATGCCTTTAAAAGCCAGTAGTTTTTGGTGAATACGAGAACTCCCGTACCGGATGAGCTGAGCAATGAGCAAAGGAATAAAAACCAAGATAAAGACCGGAAACAAAACTGCTGATACATCGATTTTTTGGCTGACTTCCATCAATTGTGGCAAAATAAAGGGAATGAGGAATGCCACAGAAATACTGGTCAGCAAGACGGATAGGGTCACAAAACTAACGTCAATACGCAACAGATCGGCAATAATCGGTCCGTTCGCCGCAGTGGGGCTGACGGCGATCACAAAGGCCACCATGGCAACGGTATCATTGAGGGGATATAAAATGATAAAGAAAACTAGGGGAAGCAAGAGATTCAATAAAACGACCCAAATATGTTCCCGCTGAATACTTTTGTGGCTTACGCGTAAGTCCAAAAAAGCCAGGAAAAGGATGGCCATAATCAGGTAGCGTATCAAGAAAGTGTAAGCATGGCCAAATGGAAAAACGATGCCAGCAAAAATAGCGGTAAAAATCAAAATGGGTTTGCGCATAAGCTCTGAGTCATCTGATCATTGAACCACCTGAATCGTTTTGTAATAAAATTGCTCTTCTTCTATCCATACATTTACCCAACGCTGAACGGATACTTCCCGCAAAAGCATCGATTGCCCTTTTGGGGTCTTAAACGATAACTCCGTCTCAGTAAACACCGTCCCGCTTTCCTCATTGATCGCCTGATTCAGGATTTGGAGCTGAAAGTCCGATACTTTGGCTAAATTGTCGCGTTCGTGTTCAATACACTTGGCTTTACCCCGACGAGGAGCTTCCTCATTTTCTCGCATCTCGATATGATCGGCATAAAAGCGTTCCATCGCCAGGATGGTTTCCCCTTGTTTGATAAGCTGACTAAACTCGGCAACTCGTTCTCTTAGATGCGCCATAGTATTGATTTTTTGTGTTGAGCTAAATGTCCAAACCCCATTTCTCTTCTGGCAATTGATGCACAATATACGGCCTTCATTGATTTCCTCACTTTTAAGCCTTAATTTAATCTTTGAATCAAGGTTGGCATGATTCACGTACTCCTTTGCATTGATTGCTTATTAAGATGATTCATGAATACTACTTCTGACAACTTAGCGCAAGCGCTAAATGATTTGGCCAAGCAACTCGAAGGCGAGTGTTATACCGGAGAGCTGATGCGAGTACTGTACGCCACCGATGCTTCTGTGTATCGCGAACTTCCAATGGCCGTTGTATTGCCTAAAAATAAAGAAGACCTAAAAAAACTTATCGCCTTTGCCCAAGCACAGCAAAGCTCCTTGATTCCCCGAGCAGCAGGGACATCTTTGGCTGGACAATGCGTTGGGTCGGGGATTGTCGTTGATGTTTCCAAACATTTCAATCGTATCTTAGAAGTCAATATTGCAGAGCAATGGGTCAGGGTAGAACCCGGAGTCATTAGAGATGAACTCAATGATTTCTTACGGACTCATGGCTACTTTTTTTCTCCCATCACTTCTACGGCCAATCGAGCCATGATTGGAGGAATGGTCGGCAATAATTCTTCGGGCACCAGTTCTATCGTTTACGGAAGTACCCGAGATCATACCCTGGAACTGGAAATTTTACTAAGCGATGGTTCCGAAATGTTGGTCCACGCAACGAGTCCCCAAAAGTTCAAGGAAAAAACCCAGCTCAACAATTTCGAAGGAAAACTCTATCAACACATCCAGGAAGAATTGAGCCAGCCGCAACAACAAGAAAATATCAATACGCATTTTCCAAAGGCCACCATCCATCGTAGAAATACGGGTTATGCGGTAGACTATTTGCTCGATTCAGAGGTGTTTTCGGAAAAAAGCAAACGCACCTTTAACTTCTGTGATCTACTGTGCGGATCTGAGGGAACCTTGGCTTTGACCACAGCTATCAAACTGCACGTCGATCCCTTGCCCGCTCCGGAGAATGTAGTGCTGGCAGCACATTTCAATACTATTCGTGCTAGCTTACTGGCTACTCAAATTGCCATGCGACATCAGCCTACGGCTTGTGAGTTGATGGATAAAATCATCCTCGATTGTACCAAAGCAAATATTGAACAAAGCAAAAACCGTTTCTTTGTCGAAGGAGATCCACAAGCTATTTTACTGGTCGAACTTCGAGCTCAGACCGCAGAAGGGGCCCGGGAAAAAGCAGGAGAACTGATTAAAGATTTGCGGCAGCACAACTTGGGCTACACCTTTCCCATTATTCCAAAAGAAAAAACCCAACAGACTTGGGCTCTCCGTAGTGCCGGGCTCGGCTTACTGGCCAATCTACCTGGCGATGCCAAGGCGGTGGCTTGTATTGAAGATACCGCCGTAGCGTTAGAAGACCTCCCCGATTATATCGATGAATTCACCCAAATCATGGAGGCCTTCGGACAAAGGTCCGTGTATTATGCTCACGCGGGTGCAGGAGAAATCCATCTTCGACCTATTCTGAATTTAAAACGATCAGAGGATGTCCAACAATTTTATGACATCAGCAAAGCATCGGCCCAATTGGTTAAAAAATATCAGGGATCGCTGAGTGGAGAGCATGGGGACGGAAGAGTACGTGCCGCTTTTATTCCCCTGATGGTTGGAGAAGAAAACTATGCTTTATTTCAACGCATCAAACAAACTTGGGACCCACAGCACATTTTTAATCCAGGGAAGATCGTCGACGCAGCCCCCATGAATGAATCGCTGCGTTATGAAAGCGACCAATCGGTTCGGGAGATGGATACGCTTTTCGACTTTTCGGAAGTAGGAGGAATGCTGCGAGCCGCCGAAAAGTGCAATGGCTCGGGAGATTGTCGCAAACTTTCGCTCTCCGGAGGAACCATGTGCCCCAGTTATCGAGCTACTCGCAATGAAAAGGATAGTACCCGAGCCAGAGCAAACGCCTTGCGCGAATACTTGACCAAGGCCTCTCCGGAGGCGCTCTTTGATCAACCCGCCATTAAAGAAGTGCTCGATCTTTGTTTGTCCTGCAAAGCTTGTTTGTCTGAGTGTCCCTCCAATGTGGATATGGCCAGTATGAAAGCAGAATTTTTATACCAATACCAAAAGATTCATGGCTTTTCCTGGCGAACACGCGCTTTTGCGGCTTTTAGTCAGCTCGTCAGTTGGGGCGCACGCTTGCCTCGACTGAGCAATGCATTGCTCCAATATTCATTGACCAGTCGCTTGTTTAAAACAATGTTGGGAATCGCTCCGCAAAGGAGTATTCCACCCATTTCCAGCCCCAGTCTTCGCGCTTGGTATCAACGCTATTTTTCCCGTTTGCCCAAAGTGACCAAACCCATTAAAACGATCTACCTTTTTTGCGATGAGTTTACCAATTTTCAAGACAGTACTATTGGCATTAAAACCGTATTGCTTTTACACGCCTTACAATATGAAGTAAAACTGATTCAACACCCAGAAAGTGGACGAGCGGCCATTTCAAAGGGCATGCTAAAAAAGGCACAAAAATATGCCATCGAAAATGTTCGAACTTTTCATCCCATCATCCACTCCGACAGTCCCTTGATTGGGATCGAACCCTCTGCCATTTTGGGCTTTCGCGATGAGTATCCAAGACTTGTTACTGCGCCCTGGAGAGCTGCTGCCAAAGCATTGAAAACACACTGTTTTTTATTAGACGAATTTATCCACCAAGAGATGATGAATGGCCACATTCGAAAAGAGCAGTTTGATCGTCAGCATCGTAAAATGGTCTTGCATGGCCATTGTCATCAAAAAGCATTATCCTCGGTAGAAACGACCGCTTGGGTGTTGTCCTTTCCCGACAACCATCACGTAGAAGTCATTCCCTCCGGTTGCTGTGGCATGGCAGGTTCTTTCGGTTATGAAAGAGAGCATTACACATTGAGCATGCAAATTGGAGAAATGGTTTTGTTTCCAGCCATTCGAAAAACAGACCATACCCATTATGTGCTCGCACCGGGGACCAGTTGCAGACATCAGATTGCAGATGGAACGGGGCGACGGGCCTTGCATCCCGCCGAACTACTCTACGAAGCCTTAAAAGGGACAGCTGACATCTAATCCAACAAGCTAAAAAACGAAGCCCAATCTTTGTAGATTGGGCTTAAAGTCTTATCCACAATAGATAGGAGTGGATATAGGTGGAAAATAGGTTTTTTTAATTGTTTGCTGCCTTCAAATCGTTGACATTGACATGCAAATCCATTTGTGGGAAGGGAATACCAATTCCGTTAGCATCCATTTGTTTCTTGATATTTTCGTGCATGAAAAAATACACATCCCAGTAATGTTCACTTTTGCACCAGGGACGAACCGCAAAGTTGACAGAGCTATCTGCCAATTCAGAAACGAAAATGTCAACAGGCTTATCCTTATTGACTTGAGGACAATCTTGTGCTACTTTGTTGATAACCGATTTGGCTTTGTCGATATCATCATCATAACCGATACCGAAAGTCATGTCTACCCTAATTTCCCCTTGTCCAGAGATATTGGTGATGACTCCGCTGGTTACAACTCCGTTGGGAATGATGATCTTTTTATTATCGGGTGTTAACAATACCGTGTTGAAAACTTGTACTTCTTCGACGACACCAACATTTCCAGCCAAGTCAACCAAGTCGCCAACTTTGTAGGGTTTAAAAACTAAAATCATGACGCCACTAGCAAAATGACCGAGGCTTCCCTGTAAGGCCATACCAATAGCAAAAGCCATCGCACCAAAAATGGCAACGAAGGAAGTCGTCTCAACACCAAACATTCCCGCCACACTCAAAAGCAGCATTATTTTGAGGCCAACGTTTACTAAAGAAGTTAGGAAAGGAAGAATGGTTTCATCTACACCACGTCTGGCCATTGCATTTCTTACGCTACGGGTAATCATACCGATAATCCAAAACCCAATGATTAGGGTGAGAATGGCTCCAACGACTTTGGGGGTATATTCGGTGATCATTTTCCCCAATTGTTCCATGTCAAATAAGTCTGTCATAGTTGATTAATTTTAATAGGGTGTGATAGATAGAATTCAGATTGACTGCTTTTTTACGAAAAATAGTCAATTTATATTTTCGAGACGAGATTTGACTGGAAAAGTAACTTTTCTTTCGCAACTTTACAAAAACTTCACATTGACCAAAAAAAAATCAAAATACGTCAGTAAAGAGGAAGGGTTGGCCAAACTCCAAAAGTATTGTGCCTACCAGGACCGATGTCATCAAGAAGTCCGCAACAAACTTTTGGAACTTGGTATTTATGGTGATGATCTCGAAGAAATCATCTCAGACTTGATCGGTGAAAATTTTTTGAATGAAGAGCGATTTGCGCGTTCTTATGCCCGAGGGAAGTTTCGCATCAAACGTTGGGGCAAACTACGCATTCAGCAAGAACTCAAAAAACGAAAGATCTCTGCCTACTGTCTAAAAAAGGCCATGCAGGAACTCGATGAAGAAGACTATGAGGGGATCCTGCGTGTGTTGGTAGACAAGCGTCGAGCACAAGAAAAAGAGAAAAACGAATACAAGAAAAAAATCAAAATTGCTCAGCACCTCATTCGCAGAGGATTCGAGTCTCATTTGGTTTGGGGCATCCTAAACGAAGCTCACTCCAGAAAAAGTCGATGAAAAAGTAAAATATTAGCTTTTTGTAGCAATTCCCTTTTGTTTTTAAAAGCTGACTTTTCCGTTTTTGTGGTTTCCAATAAGTTAATTATTTTGGTATATTAGATTTATTCATTTACATTATTAAAATATCGCTTCATTATGACTAAAAAGAAACTCAAGCTAACAGACTTAAAAGTAAAAAGTTTCGCGACGGTCATGAACAAAACTGAGCAAAGAACTGCCAAAGGTGGATATTTGAAAGGTTCGGGAAGTACGATTGTTCCGATTAGTCCGTGGACTGAGATCAAATCCGGAAAAGGAGAATCCAGCCGATTCGTCAACAAAATCATACAATCTGAATCTGGCAAAAAAGCGTTTTAATCACCGATCTTGCCGGTTTTCTTGGTACCGTTTTTTTACCAACGCTCCGAACGATTGATTTTCAATCTTGCTATCAATCCACGATATAAAATCAAAGTATTGTAGCATGATCCGTTCGGAAGGAACCCCCGCGAGCCTTTCAATATCTTCTCTAAGATTTTGAAAGGCCTTTTTTAATGTCTTTTGCTCGTGGATTTTGATGCTCTGTTGGATGAACGCCAGAACGCGTTTTTCAAATTCAAAGACCCGATTGCGCTTTTTCAGAAAACGATAAGTCGATCGAACCAAATATTCAAGCAATTCCGTATTCTCCATTTCGTAATGAATAATCAAATTGAGGATTCTCGCCAAACTCTGTAAATCCTCCCGCTCAACACTTTTGGG
Source organism: Bacteroidota bacterium (assembly GCA_039199865.1). GTDB lineage: Bacteria > Bacteroidota > Bacteroidia > Chitinophagales > Saprospiraceae > JALZUU01. The sequence goes on along the minus strand of JBCCSR010000029.1, from coordinate 1,361 downwards.
CAAACTCAGCCATTGATTGAGGCATTCCAAGGCCTGGCCAAAATCTCCCATTCCAAAGTAAATATAGCAGTACTGGAAGTAAAAACTCCCCCGCTCAAAGGATTGGCGTTCAAACTTTTTTGCTTCCTTCAAATGGCTTTTAAGGGCTTTTAGACCCGATTCAAAATCTCCCGTTGTGATGCACAAACGAAAGTTGAAATTGTTATAATGCTTAAAAATCCGAAACTCATCATCCAGAGAATTGGCTTTAATTTGCCTAAAAGCATCCAATAATTCCCGCAATTCCTCGTGTTTTTGCAATAAGCCACAGCTCAACATCAAGTTAGTCATACCAAAAATATAGGCCGAGGTTTCTTCCTGCAACAAGTGGGTTTGTGCCTCCATCGCCAATACCATTTGCCGACTGTAATGATAAAAATCTTCGTAGGCCAAAATGGAGTAACTATAGTTGCTATAAATTCGATAAAACAGAATGCGGGCCCGATGAGAAGTCGCTCGCTCAATGGATTCGAGCATTGGATGCGACATGATTCGATTCAGATTCTCCACCTTTTTTTCACTTCTCAAAACGGCATCTTTTCGTCGACTAATAATCAGTTGGTAGAGAATATTTCGGTAAGTCGATAAATTGCGAATTTGTTCCAGACAGTATTTTTCTTCGCCATTAATGCGTTTTAGTTCACTGTCCAAAAACTCAATATTCTCCTGCGCATAAGCAACGCGTTTTTCCCAATCCAGAATCTCCACAACGTGCAAAAAGAATTCGTATTTATAGGCCAGCTTTTTCGCCTTCTCTAACAGTTCGATGCACTCTAGGTAATGAGATCTTTTGTAGAGGACGCGTACGCTTTGCAGTTTGTTTTTTAAGCGAAAATCTATAGATGTCTTTTCATCATAACCCTGCAATACTTTGAGGATCAGATCATAGAGATAAGACTTGAGTTCTGAATACTTTCGCGTTTGTACGGGTTGGGTACCGTAAACCGCTTTTTTTAGCGCTTCTTCATCAAAAGTAGCTTGCAGATCGATGGCTTCAAAAAGTTGGAGGTATTTGCTTTCTCGCTCGCCATGTCGATTGTTGACATATACTTTGAAGTAGCGTTTCTCCGTCCCAGAAAGCGACTTGATCAGATTAAACAGCTTATTTGAGGGTGTTTTTGACATATAAATAAAAGCGTTATCCCTTCTTTTGAAGTCCTTTTTCAGCCAATATTGTACAAACAAGGTACAAATTTATTTTTGTATGATCAAATTAGAAACCTGACATATAGCGTCATTTCGGATTGTTTGCCCTCCCGACTTCCTTTAATATTACTTCAGCGTTTGTAAAGAGGTGTAAGCAAAAACAAACTGCCCAATAG
>JBCCSR010000028.1:0-14624 GCA_039199865.1 Bacteroidota bacterium | reverse complement strand
TACGGGCCTATACTCCCCAGGATCGATTGATTCATCAAATTGAACGCATTATTTATTTGCCAGAAGACGAGGAATGAGAGCATTGAAAGCCTTTACAATTTTGGAAGTGTTAATTGTAGTGTTGCTCACTGCGCTGATTGTATTGATGGCGATGTCAGTCATTCAAATTGTTCATCAACAGTTTAGCAGTTATGCCGAGGATCATCATCAATCGGAGCGGTTACGGGCCTTTCAAGTCTTGTTGGAAACAGATTTTTTGCAGTCCGAATATGCCATGATCTACGGAGATGCCCTGGAATTTCAACACCACAATCATCAGGTGAATTACCAGTTTGAACCCGATTTCATTGTTCGAACTCTCATCAAGAAAACCCTACAAAGAGATACTTTTTATCTACTTACTCGCTACCAGCGCGCTTTTTTTGAACAACAAGTACTGGAGAAAGGCTGGATTGATCATCTGATCATCGAATTATATCACGAAGGCGAGCAATGGCCTATGGCTTTTCGCAAAAAGTACAGCGCCTTCGACTTAATGAAAAAGGAATGTGCCAATAAAAATTGAGCAGTATCAGCAAGAACGGCAAGCGCCTAGCTCCACTCCGAGCAAGCAAAGGAGTTTGGACTGGGAAGCTTTGTTGAATAGAGAAATTGAATTGGGTGCTGGGGCAACGGGACTACCGTTTCGAGAAGCCTTGTACGCAGAGTTGAGCATTTTGTTGTCTGCCGGATTAGACATCCAGAAATCTTTGGAGCTGATCGAAAGTGGGCAAAAGAAAAAAAATGCGAAGACTTTGGTGGCCCAAATCCGAGCGCAAGTTTTGAATGGAGATGCACTGTCTGCGGCCATGCAAAAAAGTGATGCTTTTTCAGATTATGAAGTCTACAGCATTCAAATCGGAGAGGAGAGTGGCCATCTCATTCGGGTACTCGATGAGCTGTCTGTCTTTTTTGGTCGATCGATCAAATATCGACAGCAATTGATGGGGGCTTTGGCTTATCCCTCCTTTGTCATCGGTTTCGCCTTTTTGGTCCTTTTCTTTTTGCTCAATTATTTGGTGCCCATGTTTAGCGAAGTGTATGCGCGGTTTGATGGCGATTTGCCCGCCATTACGCAGGGCATCATCGACTTCTCGGATTGGGTAGGAAAATATTTGAGTACGAGTCTGTTGCTTTTATTGGGGTTGGGGCTGGTCTTGTATTTTCAAAGAAAGAAAGATTGGTTTCGCCGATTGACCGCCCGCCTCTTGTTGGGGATGCCGATTTTTGGAGGCATCTTTCGACGCATTTATTTGGCGCGTTTTTGTCAATCCATGTATTTTCTTTTGGGCTCCAATGTCCCCTTGTTGAAAACCATTGGCCTGGTGAAAAGAATGGTTGGTTTTTATCCCATCGAACAATCATTGGAGCAGGCAGAAAAAGATATTTTTAGCGGGCAAACGCTACACGAAAGTTTGCAGCGGTCCAATTTTTATCCCAGTCGATTATTGGCCTTGCTTCGCGTTGGTGAAGAGGCGAGCAATTTGGATCAAATGTTTGAAAAAATGGCACAGCAATACAACAATGAAGTAGAGCAAAAAACCAATACAATTGGCCATCTCATTGAGCCGGTCTTGATTGTGGGTTTGGGCCTCTTGGTGGGATTCATTTTGGTGGCGATGTATTTGCCCTTGTTCCAGCTGAGTGTGGGTTTGGGGACTTAAAAAGTGGACGTTTTATTCTTATTCTGGATTTATCTTACGAACTTGTTCCCAAGTTCCGGTCTACGCCACAGTACAGCCGATCTCATTTTAAGTCAACAAAAGATAAATTTTATGAAAAATAGGAAAAAGGAATTTTACCTCATCGCGCTCTGTTGTCTATCTTTTCTTCCATTACAAGCACAGTTGTACGTCGATCCCAGCATTTCCGTTGAACAAATGGTGATGGATTTCTTTGATGGCAATTGTGTAGACATTTCCAATGTAACTTATCAAGGAGTAGATCAGGCCAAAGGATATTTTGAAGCGGCCAATACCGATTTGGATATCACGGGGGGCATATTGCTCACTACTGGAGCGGCGACCAGTGCCATTGGTCCTAACGATTCGCCAAACACCAACAACAACAATGATACCGGCGGAGATGCTTCGCTCGATAGTATTGCCAGTGGGGCAACGATTGATGCTTGTGTCTTGGAATTTGATCTAGTCAGTCATCTGACCGACACCATTTACTTCTCTTATTTGTTTGGATCTGAAGAATATCCAGAATTCACTTGTTCTCAATTCAATGATGTTTTTGGTTTTTTTCAAAGTGGTCCCGATCCCCTTGGGGGAATGTATGTAGATCACAATATTGCTATGGTGCCCGATAGTGCGGATCCTTCTGGGCTTACTTATACCCATTGGCCAGTCGCCATCAATACCATCAATCCTGGAGTGGAAGGGAGTGGTAGTGGAGGAGCTGCGCCCTATTGTTTCCCTCCACTGGGTTCTCTCGACTTTTCCCATTTTTACATGCCCTCTGATACGGGAACCAATCTACACGCCCAACTGCAATACGATGGCTTTACTATAAAACTACTGGCCCCGATGATCGTCCAAGCCAATGCTACTTATCACGTCAAAATTGCCATTGCGGATGTCTTTGATTGGCAATATGATTCTGGAATTTTTCTCGGTGTAGAAAGTCTTTGTGGAGAAAGTGAGATTGAACCACCCGCAGAGGCGGAGTTGACGACCAGCGGAAATACCGTAGCCATTGAAAACTTATCCCGCTATGCTACTAGTTATCTTTGGGATTTTGGCGATGGCATCACTTCAACCGAACGCCATCCTGACCCCCACCTCTACCCCGAAGCGGGACAATATACCCTGACTTTGATTACACAAAACTTTTGTTGCTCCGATACTTTGGTCGCTAGTATTGACATCGCTTCAGATATGGCGGTTGATACGAGTATTTGTGCGGCAGATTATGTACTCAATGGAAATGTACCTGGCTCTGGTGAGCAAGGACAATGGGAAATTTTGTTTGGAAGTGGTGCACTGGACGATGCTGCTTTGGCCAATGCGACCCTTACCAATCCTTCCGAAGGATACAATATTTTAGTATGGACGATTATTGAAACTTCCACTGGAATGCTGCTCTCTGCCGATACTTTGGTTGTAGGTGTAGCCAATGTACCGCTGGTCGATATTATAACGGAGTACGATCAACTGTGTACGACTTATGATCCGGTTGAGATGATTGCTACGCCTATTGGTGGTGTGTACAGCGGGACGGGAATTATGGGCGATTTTTTTGATCCTTCTATTGCGGGGACAGGCCTACATGAAGTGACTTACACTTATACTTCTATCGATGGCTGCGCTGCTCAAGATCAGATCACCATCGAAGTAAATATGACGCCCTTTGTTGAAATCCTCACTGATTTGGAAAACGTTTGTCAAAATGGCGAAGCCATTGCATTGGTAGGCTCTCCTTCTGGAGGGTCTTTTACAGGGGCAGGTGTGTCCGACAATATATTGTTTCCAGATATGGCTCCGATGGGTCCCTTCACCATTGAATATCATTACACGGACATCAATGGTTGTGATGGTTTGGCCCAATTCGATCTTATGCTCATCCCCGAAGCTCCTACGCCCGAAATATTGGTCAGTGCTGATACCTTGACTTGTAGTATCATAGCGGATGATTACATTTGGTATCTCGATGGCAATCCATTGTCGATTAGTGGCCCACAGATTCCTTTGACATTTAACGGTGCTTATTCCGTTCAGATTCTGCAAAATGGATGTTTATCTGAAATTTCTCCCGCACTTTTCCTAACCGGACTCGACGATTTATCGGGGCAGGGGGATCCCAACTTCATTATCCAGCCCAATCCAGCCAATGATTTTGTACAGATTCAATTGTTACAGGATGATGGAGTTGAAGTGCTTGACGCAATACGTCTGTACAATATCCACGGACAATTGCTCCAACAGCGAACTGATGTGGTCAATGAGCAAGGGATTGATCTGGACGTGAGTCATTTACCCAAGGGCGTCTATTATTTGGTACTAGGAGTGGGATCGCAGATACAGGGGGTTTCTTTTGTAAAGCAATAGTGATGAAATGACTCCACCAAACTGTGTAAAAATGAAGGTCAAAATCTGTCTGACATTTGCAATCATTCTACAAGGGATTATCGCTTGTCATGCCCAAACTTTTCAAGCAGAGTTGGAAGATGATGATCCAGCGCATTTCAAGATGAGGGATGCTCGCTTTCACAAGATATTTTTCAAACTCGTTAGTTACAAGCGAAATGTAAGCGTACTAGATACGAGAAAGGATCAGCTTTTAGCAAAAAAAATTCTGCTCAGCTGTACATTAGCGATCCTTTCTTACGATTGAGAGTGGAGGATCACGTTGGTTTGGTCGATGAGCAATACAATATCATTGTACCCTTTATGTATGAGGGCATTCGCCGTCTTAAGCGAGGGAATGATGATGCCTATGCCAAGGTCGAAGTAGGAGGAGGACTTTGCCTCAAGATTTACTAGGGCCGATTCTTCGAAATGAAATCGGAAGGATTTTCGTAGCCATATACATCATCAGAATAACCGGGGCCCAAAGACATGTTGATAAAATTTCGCATTTCAAAATGTAAATGTGCATGATAACGGCCACCTGCATTACCGATGGTTCCGATATGTTGGCCTCTCTTGATCAAATCTCCTGCTTTGACGTTGACGTTGTGCATATGAGCATAAACGGCCTCAATGTACTTGAATTCAGGATGATTGGGCAAACGATGAACTACCCGAATGACTTTTCCCCAACCACAACAAACATCGCGTGAAAAAGTCACCAATCCATTGGAAATGCTGAAAACAGGATCCCCTAGATCAGTATTGCCACCACCGACCCCATTCCAATCTTCTCCCAGATGCTTGTTTTCTCCAAACAACTGCGCCTTATAATAGCCTTCGGCATTGGGCTTACCAACGGGAAAATCAAAACCATCGCTGATGTATTCTGGATAGGCTTTGAAAAAACCATCGAATTCTTTTTCGGGGATCGTAGGAAACAAATCTTTGACACTGGTATCCCGCTTGGTTTTAAAGTCCCATTTTCGGTATTGTCGAAGCTTCTCGGCAGGACTAAAAGTATCCAAATCTTTTAGATTGGCTTTTGCCGAAGTTTTGCTTTTTTCGCCAGACTGTACCCAATAGATACTACCAATGCTAACAAATAAAAGGAGAATTACACTTTTCATGACCTGATTTGTATTTGACGTCTTGAATTTCATAAACGGATGGAGGTCACTTTTTCTTGTGCCAGTTTAGAGATGAGTTTCTGGAGTCCTAGCTGCAAATATGCGCCATTCTAGCCTAAAAATTGCCAAAAAGTCCTTATTTTGTTCCAAACTTGCATTGGAGAAAGGAAACCATCACTGAACATACAGTGCCTCCAATCTTACTTAGGGCTTATCGCAACAAGCCCAAATGCTCACTATTTACCCTTATTGATTGAAAGAATTGTACCAGACCCTGTGCCTCGGATACAATTTATGGACAGTGAAAACCGCTTTAGATAAAAAAGAAGCATTAGACGATAAAAGCAAGCTTGACCAATTCGAGTTGACTCCTTGAGCGACTCGGTCTCAAAGATATGATCTGTACCATCAGCAGACAGCTCAAAAGCAGCATAAAGCATCTAACCGCGAACATATTTCTCTTGTTCCTACTGGCGATGCTATGCCCTGCGGTAGTTGCTGCCCAGGATTGTACTTGTACCAACTGTCCGGGAACCATTCCCGCTGGCCCTACGACGGTAGATTTCGATTTTGAAATTGATGGGGCACTCATTAACGATTTATCCAGTCCTTTTCAAGGGGTTTGTGGCATTGCCATTGAATTCCGACATTCTTTCATTTGGAAGGTGGAAATGACCTTAACCTCTCCGGGAGGACAATCGGTCAACTTGATCGGACCCAATATCGATCCTCCATTGGGTTCTTTTACGGGCTTTGCTTTTTGGGACATCCTTTTCTTGCCCTGCGGAGATGCAGTAGATCCGGATACTGGATTTTTGCCCACTTGGGATAATGATCAAACTTGGCAAACAGGAGGTCAGTATTCGGGTTCCTACTATCCTTTCGCTGGCTGTTTGGGTGATTTTAATACGGGAGCGGTCAACGGGACTTGGACCTTAAGTGTTACGAACTCTCACGGTTTGTACACCGGATTGGTTCGAGATTTTCGGGTGATTTTTTGCAACGAATTGGGCCTCAATTGCTTCAACTGCGATGCGGATGCTGGAGATTGGTCGAGCCTGCCCAACGAGCGATTCTGCCAGGGAGACTCCTTACTCAATTTGACCTTAACGCCTCAGTACAATCCCAGCCCTCCCGATCCGACCCTTTATGATTATCGGTACTTAATTGCTCAGTCCGATGTTTTGGTGGCCATTGATTCCGTACCAGATTTACGGGAATTCGCGGGAGGAACTTATCAAATTTGCGGTTTATCTTATCTGGTAGAAGACAGTCTAAGTTTGCCGTCGATCAATGGAGTAAATACCATCACGGAATTGCGAACGGACTTGACCAGTGTCACTCCTAACTTTTGTGGACAGGTATCCAATGATTGCATTGAGGTGGAAATTTATCCCACTCGCTCGACCATTCGCGATACCATTTGTGCAGGAGAAACTTTTTTCTTTGGCAATATCATGGCCGATACCACTGGCGTTTATTACGACACGCTCACTTCTTCTTTTGCTGCTTGTACCGACAGTATTGTCAGTCTGGAACTTGAGGTAATTGATACGGCATTGATTCAAATCAATGAAATTCTTTGTGAGGGACAAATTTATCAATATCGTGGGGTCAACTACAGCAGTACAGGCGTTTATTTACAGCAATTTCCAATTCCCAATTCCGATTGTGATACAACGGTTCGTCTAGACTTAGTTTTCAATCCGGCGGTTGTGAGTGATATTCGAGATACGATTTGCGAAGGAGACTTTTATCAAATTGGAAGTGATATATTCACCATGTCTGGAGATTATCAAATTATCTTACCTTCCACCGTAGATTGCGATACGACCATCTTCCTCAATCTGACGGTCATCGACTCCATCATTACAACATTGGAGGAAACCATTTGTGCAGGAGAGCAGTACTCCGTTGGCTCCCAAGTATTCCACACCAGTGGTACTTACGAAATCCTGCTTCCTTCCTTTTATTCCGATTGCGATAGTCTCGTACGTCTCGATCTAACCGTCAGGGACTCTCTTCTAACCAATTTGACGGATACCATTTGTTTTGGTGAGTCCGTCACAATCGGCACCCAGCAATTTGGAACGACGGGCATTTACGACCTAAGGCTCGATGCCTTCGCTCAATGCGATAGTTTTATCCAACTCAATCTGACGGTCATCGATCCCATCAATACACCACTGATGGAAACGATTTGTTCGGGCGATACTTTATTTGTTGGCGATACCATTTTGACGACTAGTGGAATGTACGAGCTAGTCTTGGAATCTTTCCAGGGATGTGATAGTACGGTACGCGTTGATCTGATGGTCGCGCCATCTATTCAAACCAATGTTCAACGCACCATTTGTCAGGGGGATGTTGTCGCCATAGGAGACAGTATTTACAATAATACAGGTTTATTTTTTACGCCTTTATTGTCGAGTAATCAATGTGATAGTATTGTTGCTTTGGATTTGGTGGTTTTGAATCCCACTGCTCAAATTACCTTTCCGGATACCTTAGATTGTGATCAATCTACCTTGGTTTTGCAAGGCAATGCCCCGACGAGTGTGGCCAATGTAAGCTATCAATGGACTCATTTAGACAACGTAGGAACGGGAATTGTCATCGGTGCGAACACTCCAAATCCCTTGATTGACCGAGGTGGACAATACGAACTGATCATTACAGAAACGTATCAAAATGTAAGTTGTACCACTACTGCGATAGTGGAGGTTCTAGAGGATTTTGATGCTCCTACTTTAGGAGTAGGAGGAGGGACTTTGACCTGCACCAACCCCCAAGTTGAGCTGAGCAGTAGCTCAAGCACTGCTGGCTTGATGTATCAATGGAATGGGCCCAATGCTTTTGTTTCTAATCTTCCCAATCCGTTGGTCACTACGCCCGGTAATTATCAATTGACCGTTACGGGAGATAATGGTTGTACCAACTCGGCCATTGCAATTGTTCTTGATGATTTGGTGGATCCTGATTTAATTGTTCAAGGGGATACCATCAATTGTACCTATCCCAGTGCCCAACTTAACGCGATTACTACAACGGTAGGTGTCAATTATTCCTGGATGGGCCCCAACGGATTTACCTCTGTTTTGGCCAACCCAGTGGTCGCAGTTGACGGCAATTATCAAGTGACCATTACAGCCCCTAACGGATGTACGACGACGGGTAGTACTCAAGTCCGAGAAGAGTTGGTTCCCCCCGATTTTTTCATTGCTTTTGACAGTATTGATTGCAATCAATCAGCCATTCTAATCGAAGTCAATAGCAATGTAATCGATTTGACTTATCAGTGGGAAGGACCAGCTGGTTTCATTTCCAATTTGCCCAATCCAATGGTGAATCTTCCTGGAGATTACTTTTTGACCGTGACGGCTAGCAATACTTGTACGGTAGATACCATGATTACGGTGATCGCCAATTTAATCCCACCCGATCTTCAATTGACGGTGACGGATACCTTGGATTGTTTGACACCAACGGTTGACATCACCACAATAAGTACCGCATCAACTTTACTCTATTCCTGGACGGGCCCCAATGGGTTTACATCTAATTTGGCCAATCCTGTGGCCAGTGCGGGGGGAATTTATGAAGTGACCGTCACTTCCAGTAATGGCTGTACCAATGAATCTAGTATTCAAGTCGAGACGGATATAAGTGTTCCAACGATTCAGCTATCTGAGGATACCCTGTCTTGTAATCAACAAATGCTTTCATTGAGTAGTATTGTTATTCCGGTTCCCCAATCTGTTGCTTGGACGGGCCCCAACGGATTTACTTCCAACCAGCTTAGCCCCCAGATCGATCGTCCCGGAATTTACAATTTGGAGGTGACTGCTAATAATGGTTGTACTACAATGGCCAGTACGACGATCGAATTAGATACCCTCCGACCGGATTTTGATTTGTTGGGAGCTTCACTCAATTGTCAACAAACCACGGCTCAACTACAAGTCTTACCGCTAAGCGAGGTTGAAGGCTATCTTTGGATGGGCCCCAATGGTTTTGCTTCAACAGAGCAAAATCCGGTAGTTGCATTAGCAGGGCTTTATCAAGTCAGTGCCATCGCTCCTAATGGATGTGAACGAATCAGAAGTATCGAAGTGATGAAAGACACCATCGCCCCAGGGGTAGCACTATTAAGTGATACCATTGATTGTGCAAGTTCTTTCTTTCTCCTTTCGGCTAGCAGTAATATGGCCAATGTAACTTACCAATGGGAAGGGCCAATGGGTTTTAGCTCCAATCTCAACAACCCTGAAGTTTCTGAGCCGGGTTTGTATACTTTGACCGTTACGGCACCTAATTTTTGTACCACCATTATCGATACTATGGTCATTGCTGATTTGACCCTTCCTGATCTGATGACCCAAACGGATACGATCAATTGTGAAAATCCGATTGGCGTATTACAAGCGTTCAGCACAACAAGTGGCGTCAATTATCTTTGGTCAGGTCCCAATGGTTTTTCTTCGACGGAAACCAATCCCCAGGTTTCGGAAGCAGGAACGTATCAAGTGACCGTGACCGGAGCGAATGCTTGTACTACATCAGCTACTTTGGACGTCATTGCGGAAACAGACTTGCCAGATATTACTTTGACGGGTGGAGAACTGACTTGTGATACGACGCAAATTCAATTGCAAAGTCAGAGTTCCTTGAATGATCTTACTTACAGTTGGTCGGGTCCCAACGGATTTAGCTCTGCTATGGCGGCACCGATCGTCAATCTTTCTGGCATTTATTCACTCACCGTTACGGCCATTAATGGTTGTCAGGCGGTAGCGGAAACGGAAGTCTTGGAGAACACCAGTATTCCGATGGTCCAATTGTTGGAAGACACTTTAACTTGTTTTAAAAATACCTTGTTGTTGCAGTCTAATCCTTCTGAATTTGACTTACATTATCAATGGTCGGGCCCCAATGGTTTTGTATCTCTTGACTCCATGCCCGAAATCAGTCAAGCGGGCACCTATGGACTTACCCTTACGGCTAGCAATGGTTGCCAGACGATTGAACAGGTGACCATCTTAGATGATACCACTGCTCCTGACATTAGCGTGTTGGGCGATACCCTCAATTGTGCTCGGGATAGTGTGCAGTTGCAAAGTCAGACTAGCGAGGTGAATCTACAATATACTTGGACTGGTCCATCTGGATTCAATGCCTCGGTAGCCGATCCCTTCGTAGACATTGCCGGAGCTTACCAGCTTACGGTTACGGCCAGTAATGGTTGTACGGCGATTACTGATACAGAAGTATTCAGCGATTTTGAAGTTCCAGACTTAATGGTGTTGGCGATGGATAGTCTAGATTGTGTTACGCCATCGGTAGAACTGGTCCTTCAATCTTCCGTACAAAATTTACAATACAACTGGGAAGGCCCAGGGGGCTACGGATCAACTACGGCCAATCCAATGGTTAGTATGGCTGGCGCCTACAGTGTGACGATCACTGCGGGCAATGCTTGTACCAATACGGCCGTGGTCAATGTTTTTCAAGATGGTGCATTGCCTGATTTAGAAATCCTGGGAGAAAATTTAGATTGTACGGTGAGCAGTGTCAACTTGCAAGCTCAAAGTTCGGTGACCGATTTGACTTACAACTGGACGGGACCCATGGCTTTTTCTTCCAACTTGGCCAATCCTCAAATCGATCAAGCGGGCATCTATTCACTGACCGTTACCGCTGCCAATGGATGTCAAGCCATTGATCAAATCACCATTTTACAAGACACCCAACAACCGCTCATCAATTTGATAACGGATACCCTTACTTGTTTGGATCATACCATTGGCCTAGAAGTATCTTCTAATCTTGACCTAATTGCTTACAACTGGATGGGGCCCAATGGCTTCACTTTTTCGGATTCGATGCCAAGCATCAGTGAACCAGGATTATACAATGTTACGGTAACAGCCGCAAATGGCTGCACTCGTTCTACCAACGCAGTAATCATCGCGGAGTTGACGGGACCAGACTTAAACCTACCTGCTGATACCCTGGATTGTAATGATCCCGATCTAATACTACAAGCCTTGAGCTCGGTGGCCAATCTAGATTATCAATGGGAGGGGCCACTAGCATTTAGCTCGACACTTGCCAACCCAATCGTAACCAATCCTGGAACCTACCAACTGACCGTTACTGATGCAACCGGTTGTACCAGTAGCGATACAGTGAACATAATGGCAGACTTTTCAGTACCAGATATTTTGATCCTCAACAATGATAGTTTGGATTGTCAGACGCCACAAGTTCAGTTGATCAGTCAGACAACTGCTAGTGATTTGACCTTTAGCTGGACGGGGCCGGGAGCTTTTACCACCGATGAAGTCAATCCCATTGTGGCTGAAGCGGGCCTATACCAATTAATAGTGACCGCTACCAACGGATGTACCAATACCGATGTAGTTACAGTCACCCAAGATGGTGCGATACCAGACATTGCAATTACTGGAGGAGTATTGACCTGTGGAGCCGATACGATAACACTGATGAGCCAAAGTTCAATCAGCAATTTAAGTTATAGTTGGTCGGGCCCCAATGGATTTGTTTCCACTGATCCCAATCCTGAAATTGACGAGGCTGGAGACTATCAGTTGATCATCACGGCCAGTAATGGCTGTCAAGCAGTTGAGCAGGTAACGGTGACCGCTGATTTGTCTTTCCCGGATGTTCTTTTATCAGCAGACACTTTAAATTGTTTGACCGATAGTATCACTATTCAAAGTGTAGTGACCGGAGCAGGACTTAATTATTCTTGGACGGGACCTAATGGTTTTGCTACCTCGGATACAATGCCACGAGTCGGACAAGCAGGATGGTACTTTTTATCTGTAGTAGGCAGCAATGCTTGTGCAAATACCGATAGCATTGAAGTGATTGCGGATAGTAGTCTTCCGATGCTAACAGTATCGGTTAGTGACAGCTTGGATTGTTCGAATTCAGCCGTTCAATTACAAAGTCAAACGGATGCGAGTGGAGCAACTTACAGTTGGACGGGCCCCAACGCTTTTGCTTCAGCCCAAGCCAATCCCATAGTCAATACGGCTGGAGAGTATCAGTTGACCATTACGGCAACAAATGGATGTATCGCAATGGCAACGGCAGAAGTTTTGGCTAACAGTGATCTTCCAAATTTGCAAATTGAATTACCGGACACTTTAAACTGTAGCAATACTCAAGTTCAGCTCATCAGCCAATCTAATGTTTCAGCTTTACTTTATAGTTGGTCGGGGCCAAATGGTTTTGTGTCTTCGCTTGCGGATCCCATAGTCAATACGGCTGGAAATTATCAGGTGACCATTACTGCGAGTAATGGTTGCACGAATGAAGGACAGGTTACAGTGGTTCAAGATGAAGCCCTACCAGATTTAGACATTATTGGTGGGACGCTTACCTGCCTTGTTGATACATTGACTCTACAAAGTCAGAGTTCTTTTAGCGGATTGACTTACGCATGGTCAGGCCCCAATGGCTTTGTCTCTACTTTAGCGGATCCCGAGGTGGACGCTCCGGGAGATTATGGTTTGACGGTAACGGCGGTCAATGGTTGCCAAACTTCTGCTCAAACGGCGGTCGGCCAAAATGATACTTCCCCTGATTTACAATTGCTTCCCGATACTTTAGATTGTGCCAACACAGTCTTGATTTTGTCGGTGAATTCGAGTGTCAACAATTTGTCTTATCTCTGGTCGGGGCCCGCAAATTTTTGTTCTATTGCTGCAATGCCACAAATCAATGTTGCGGGAACCTATGCGGTCACCATCACCGCTACTAATGGTTGTAGCAATCAGTCTACCACTGAAATTACCGAAAATACGACTGTACCTGATTTGCTGGTCTTGACCGATACATTGACTTGTAATGATGCCAATGGACAAATTCAAGCGATGAGTTTAACGTCTAATCTTCAATATCAGTGGTCGGGGCCCAATGGTTTTAGTGCCAATGAGATGAGTCCAACGGTTAACCTGGGGGGACAATATTTGGTCACCATCACGGCACCTAATGCCTGTACCAATACTGGACAAGTAGATGTTTTACAGGATGACCAAATTCCGGATATTTCGATTGCAAGTCCCGATACTTTGAACTGTGGAATGGGTTCCATACAATTGGTCAGCGATAGCCAAACCCCGGACTTGTCCTACAATTGGATGGGCCCAAATGGTTTTAGCTCAACGGAGGCCAATCCTTTGGTGATGATGGGAGGAATCTATGAACTTGAAGTGACCGCGAGCAACGGTTGTATCAATACTACCGTAGTGATTGTTGAAGAAGATGGAGCAATCCCCGACTTAATGATCATTGGAGACACTTTAGATTGTAATCAAACGATGGCATCCCTCGAAGGTCAGAGCAGTGATGTCGACCTTAGTTATATTTGGTCGGGGCCCAATAATTTTGTTTCGGATCAATCCCAAATTCAAGTAAATGCATTGGGGGAGTATGGTTTGACCATCACCGCAGCCAATGGCTGTACCCAAAGCAGTACTTTTGAATTGCTCAATGATACCATCGCACCGATTGTTCAGGCTTTTGGCGATACCTTGAATTGTGAACAAAGTGAGATTCAACTTTCTTCTATCGTGATCCCGGGGATTGGTACTTATCAATGGACAGGCCCTAATGGTTTCAATTCTAGTTTGACTAGCCCCTTGGTAGCTAATCCTGGGACTTATACTTTATCTTTTACCGGGCCCAATGGTTGTGTGGGAATGAATACGACGGAGGTGATTGCCAATCTTGCTGTTCCCTCAATTCAACTCAGTGCGGATACCTTGACCTGTACCAATGAATCGGTTGACTTGGTTTTGCAAAGCGATGTACAAAATCTCAACTACAACTGGTCGGGCCCCAATGGCTTTAACTCTTTGGAAGTCCTGCCCTCCGTTACAACTGCTGGAACCTATTACGTAACCATCACCGCAAATAACTCTTGTTCTTCAACCGATTCCATCCATGTTTTTGAGAATGCTCAAACTCCATCCCTCGTGCTTTCGACGGAAGACCTGACTTGCAATCAAATCATGGTGATCATTCAAGCGCAGACCAATGAAACGGGATTGAATTACAGTTGGTCGGGGCCAGGAGGATTTAGCAGTATAGAACAAAACCCGGAAGTAAGTCAAGCTGGCTTTTACGAGTTGACCCTTACTGCTCCCAATGGTTGCTCAATAATGGATGGTATTTTTGTAGCGCAAGATGCGGATGCTCCTACGGTTGAAATTGCCGGAGATACCCTGGACTGTTTGAACGGAACGACACAATTGTTGATCAACGATCCTCAAGCGGATTGGACTTTTTCCTGGATAGGCCCCAACGGCTTTAGTACCGATCAAGCTAATCCGACCGTTACCTTACT
>JBCCSR010000027.1:0-14685 GCA_039199865.1 Bacteroidota bacterium | reverse complement strand
GAGGGTGAAACTGCCATCCAAATTGGGCAAGGCAATGATCATGAAATGGCCATTGGGCCAAATGTGTAACGCTTCTTTTTCTATTTTCCAATCTCCGTTTTCCGTGGGAAGAATAGAGAGTTCTTTATAACCGTGGCGTAAAAAATCTTGGGAGTAGTTGAACAATAGCTTGGTGGTTTGTCCCATCATACTGCGCCTGACAACCGAACCTGCGCCGTCCGTACCGACGATAATGCTTCCTTGATCTTCGTGGTCTACCCCATCAAAGCGATAGGCAATTTTTGCTTGCTCCAAATCAACAGAAGTGACCTTACAATCAAATCGTAAAGTGACCTGCTCGAAGCGATCTGCTTGTTCAATCAATGCCAAATTGAGCCCCGGACGGGAAACGGAGTTGATGTAGTCCTCCGCACGGCCACTATACTTTGAAAGAAATGCTGCGCCACCCAATGGATGAATCATTCGGCCTCGCATGGGAATGCATTCTTCCAGGATCGCTTCTTTGATTCCCGCCATTTCTAATGCCAACAAACCCCTTGCGGACAAGGCCAGATTGATTGACCGTCCTGCATCCTCAATTTCTTTTCGCATATCTGGACGTCTTTCGTAGACCACTACTTCAAAGCCTCTTTGGGCCATCCGAATGGCGAGTAAGGTACCACAAAGGCCAGCTCCTACAATAATAATTTTATCCTTTTTCATTCAACGCATTTTTTAAAATAGAGTAAAAATTATAAACATCCTCAAACGAATTGTACATGGGCACCGGAGCGACCCTGATGACGTCTGGCTCCCGCCAATCGGCAATTACGCCTTGGGCAGTAATGATCTCAAAAAGTCGTTTATCCGCGTTTTTTACTTGGATGGATAACTGAGACCCCCTTCGTTCGGGCTCGGAAGGGGTAATGATATTGATGACTTCTTCTCCTAAAGACTGAACCAAATATTCCAAATATCCAGTCAGGGCAATGGCTTTTTTCCTCAGTTGATCCATGCCCACCTCATCAAAAATTTTTAGGGAAGCCCAGACGGCTGCCATGGCCAAAATAGGAGGATTACTGAGTTGCCAAGCTTCTGCGGAAGGAATGGGTTCGAAGGCATCGCGCATCTTAAAACGCGTTGCTTTGTTGTGTCCCCACCATCCTTCAAAACGGGGAAGATCCGAATGGTGGTGATGGCGTTCGTGAACAAAAATGCCGCCCATCCCACCGGGCCCCGAGTTAAGGTATTTGTAGTTGCACCAAACGGCGAAGTCACAGCCCGCATCGTGTAAGTTCAGTGGGAGATTCCCCGCACCGTGGGCACAATCAAATCCAACTTTACAACCTTGAGCATGTCCCCAGGCCGCAATTTGTTTCATATCAAAGAATTGACCAGTGTAGTAGTTGGTGTTGCCCAAAAGCACTAGAGCAATTTCTTGACCTTGGGTGGCAATAACTTCTTGAATGTCTTCTGCTCTTAGACAAACTTCGCCTGGACGTGCTTGCAGTTCGATCAAACAGTCCTGAGGGTCATGGCCATGAAATCGTATTTGTGATTCCGCGGCGTATTTGTCTGAAGGAAAGGCATCTGCTTCAATCAAAATCTTCTTTCGCTTACCCTCTGGACGATAGAAAGAGACGAGCATGAAATGCAAATTGGCTGTTAAGGTATTCATGACGACGACTTCCTCTTCTTTTGCCCCCACTACTTTTGCCATGGCTTTTGTCAAAAATTCATGATAGGGCATCCATGGATTTTTGGCATGGAAATGTCCTTCTACCCCTAGGTTTTTCCAATCCTGCAGTTCTTGTTGTAGTACCGCCTCGGTATTTTTGGGTTGTAAACCCAGAGAATTGCCACAGAGATAAACGTAAGGAGTACCGTCTTTTTGTAGGGGCAAATGAAATTTATTTCGGTATTTTTTTAGCGCATCTTGCCGGTCCATTTCTCGGGCATAGGCAAGATCGGCACGATGTATTCTGACCATCATTTAGGCTTGGATTTTGTTTGGTAATACTCGTTTTAAAAAGGTGTCCTGTTCTGCTCCACACAACCATTTGACCACGTTATCGTACCAAATTTCTTGGTGTTGGGCCTTGGTGATGACCCCTTCTTCTACGGCTAGATCCAACAATTTACCGGGATAAGAAGATTGCGCTTCACTTTCCATTTCTCCTAGTGGATAGGGATCGTCCAGGCCCAGTATGATTTGGTCGGTTCCCTTTTGGCGACGAACCATTAGGTCCAAAGAAAAAGTATCGTGGACCAGGGTATCAAAGTAGATATTGGGATGACCAATGGCTCTTCGGGGCCGAACCATGCCCTCAAACAGATCGGGTCTTCCGTCAAAACCTTGGGTACGGCGACCAATATTGAGGTGGTTCAATTGGCCACCGTGTGCAAAACAAACTCGGATGTTGGGGTACTTGTCATACAAGCCTTCCAGGGTATAAAAATGATAGGCATCAGCGCATTGGGCCAGCATCCAGATGAGGTGAAAGCGCCAGGCTGTATTTTCCAGGTGAATAAACTTTTCGCCATCATAGGGATGGACTTCAATGGCCAATTTGTAGCGATCGGCCAATTCAAAGATGGGGGCGGTTTCCTTATCAAAAATCCCTCGCCAAGTACCGATGGAATCCATATAATGAGTGGGCAGACACAAAACCTGTAGCCCCAATTCTTCTACACATCGTTCGATTTCCCAACAAGCACCGTCAATGAATCCGGCATGAACAACAAAGCCACAAGTAAACCGGGTGGGATGATCATGCTGTACTTTCGCATTAAAATCATTCTGAAAACGCAAGGCGTATTTCATATCTCGAATCCTCAAGCCATTACCGTAAAGCTGAGATAAATTGAGAACGACCGCATGATCAATCTGATTGTGCTCCATCCATTCGAGTTTTTCGTCGAGGAAAAAGCTCGAATCTGTCACTGGTCGCTTCCAGTTTTTCTGCAACATATACTGACGATCATCATCGATCCAGAAAATTTCCTTTTCCTTCAGATAAGCGGGAATTTGTTCAGGATAGGGCAGTAGATGGGAATGGCCATTAATACGCATGATATTTCAAGATTAATTGTTGAAAATTGATCGTTATCTTTTGCCAGGAGGCGTCATTACAGCTCCACAAGAATTGCAGGTACGCAATTTTTTATTCGAATAATATCGCTTGAAAATGACGGGCATATCCGTTTCGATATTTTGTAGAGTAAAAGGCTCTTCGTATAACTTGTCGTGACAGTTTTCACAAAACCAGGCCAGGCCATCTTTCATTCCTTTTGGTCTTTTCTGTTCGATCACCAAACCAACTGTATTGGCTCCTCTTTGTGGAGAATGCGGAATATTGGGGGGTAAATAAAAAACTTCTCCCTGACGGATGTGGATGTCTCTTGGTTGTCCGTTTTCGATTACTTTTAGAACAATATCCCCCTCTACCTGGTAGAAAAATTCAGGGGTTTGATTCAAGTGATAATCTTTTCTGGAATTGGGACCACCTACCACCATGACGATATAATCATCGTTGTATATCGCCTTATTGCCAACCGGTGGTTTTAGTAAATGTCGGTTGTCCTCTATCCATTGTTTAAAATTAATTGCGGGTGGTAATTTTGACATGATACTTGAATTTACTTGAAGCTGTTGCCAACTTCGTGAATGAGAAAATGCATGTTTTCAAATGGAAAAATGACTATTTTTATCATGATTTACAATAGCTTCCAAAGGTATTTAGGATTTTGTATTAAAATGGAAATTCAATTGCTCTCTAATTCCAGGAGGGAGTTGGGGCAACTCCGAACGAGGAATGAGCAGCGATGAAATGCCATGAAAGTCAGTAAAGATCTGATGTTTCTGTGCAGTTGCTGCCAGGTATTCATGCCCAGACGAACCTCCTGTTCCCACCTTATTGCCAATCATTCTCAAAACCATCTGTGCATGCCGATATCTCCAATTGGTGAGTTGATTGTCAATATCCATAATGCAGGTAATGAACTGGAAGGGCAATTGTAAAATGGGTTCTTCACGGTACAAATTGATGAATAGGGCCGCAATGGTTGCTTTGTAAGAAAGTCGCTTTTTACCCTCTGCCATCAATTGATTGTGGGTAGCCTCATCGAGAATGGCTCGGAAATAAGTATTGGTATTGCCAAGCATTTTTTTGCGCATCTCTTTTTCTCTATCGGTCAAATACTCTGAATTCAGAATGGCCTGTGTTTCTTTATTGACCATGTTGTTGACGGATTTTTGGTAGGCTTGCAAAAAGTCAAAACCATCGAGATTGAGAAAAGGAGTGCGTTCCAGCCAAGCATTGACCGTGTCGAGTAGAGTGCCATGGGCATAGATGTCATCCAGTTGCTGTTGTTGTCGCTCATCAAAAACGGAGCTGTATTTTTGACCAAAATAAGTCATCCGTTGTTCTTCCGGTAATCCCAGCAAACACTCCACGGCTCTAAACTGAAAACTTTGAAAACCCGAGGCGGGGAAGAGATAATTTCTGAAATCCAAAAAGTCCAATGGCGTCATTGTTTCCATGATGCCAATCTGTTGGACCATCAACTTGAGGATGGCATCTACTCGGCCTAAGCGACCGATAGCAACGGAAAGACTGCTTTCAATGACTTCATTGTCGGCAAAGAATTCAATGACGGATTCAATTTCGTGAATGATTTGTTTGAACCACAATTCATAAACCTGATGGACAATGATAAAGAGCATTTCTTCGTGAGCAGGTTGGCCCAATTGGGCACTTCTCAGTTCCTGTGCATTCAAAAGCTCCTCTATTTTTAGGTACTTTTGATAATGGATGGTCGTGTATTTTCCTTCTGTTGACTTCATTTTGTTATGGTTTGAAAAAGCCAATTTTTTTCTGGATCGCATCTGCTCCTTTTTGTAAGGTGGCCACGTAATCCGCTACTTTTTCTTGTTCAAATCGATTGGCTGGCCCAGAGGCGCTAAGGCTAGCCACTACTTCATTATTTTGATTGAAAATCGGAATGCCAACACAGATCAGCCCAATCTCCGATTCTTCTCGATCGATGGCATATCCCCTGTGTTTTACTTCGATGAGTGCTGCGTGTAAATCCGTTTTTTTGGTAATGGTATTTCGGGTAAAGGCAACGGGAGTCTGCTCCTCCATTAAGATATTTAGTGCTTGTGCTTGTGCCTGTTGGGGTAAAAAAGCCAAGAGTACTTTACCCAAAGCAGTAGAGTGAGCAGGTCCGATACTGCCGATGTGGCTACTCAATTTTAGTCCCTGAGGACTTTCCACCTTATCGACATGAAGGATTTTGAAATTTTTCAAAACGGCAATATGTACCGTTTCCGTAATGCGTTTTCCCACTTCGATTAGTTCGGGATGGGTCTTGTCCACAAAGGCAGACTTGAGTTGAACCCTACAGCCCAATTCAAATAATTTTAGGCCCAAACTATACTTTTCGGTAAAGGGATCTTTGTAGACAATGCCCAGTTTGCTTAGATCCGACAGAAAACGGTAGACGGTGCTTTTATTGGAGCCAATGGTATCAGCCAATTCCGTGACTCCCCATTCCGGTTTTTGGACCGAAAAGTGTTCGAGAATCGCAAAGGTTTTGTGCACTGAACTTTTTAGCTCCTTCATTTTGTCAGCGGGTTTAAACAACACGAAATGAAATGTCTCCCAGGTTTTCAAACCTCCCTTTAATTGAATCGCCCGAGTGAATATGGACGGCAGAGGTAGCGGCACCCGCCAAAATAATCATGCCTGGCTCAATCGCCATTGCTCTCGAAGAAAGAATACGAGTGATTTCTACAAAAGCCGCCAAGGGATGGCCAAGGATTGCTTTCGAGCTACCTTCTTGCATCACTTTACCATTGATTTCCAGTTGAATCGCCAGATTGTTTACGGGGGAAGTTGGAGGGTGCCACTGGCCTAAAACGTAAGCAGAAGAAGAACAATTATCGGCAATGACATCTTCAAGAGAAAATTTAAAATCCTTGTAACGCGAATCAATGATCTCCAAAGCGCCACTCACACCATCCAAAAATTGAGTTGCTTCCTCCAGCTGGATCGGGCGATCAATCTTCTTACCAATCAGAAAGGCAATTTCGGGTTCGACCCGTGGATGGATGAACTGGGTTCGACGGAGCGTACCACCATTTTGAATCTCCATCTGATTGGTCAATCGACCCCAAATGATTTCATGAACGCCCATTTGTTCCATCTTGGCCTTGCTGGTAAAGCCCAGTTTGTAGCCCGTGAGTTGTTCTCCACGTTCGTGTCGGGCCGCCAAGGAAGCGGCTTGTATGTTGTAAGCATCCGCTAAACTAATGGGATGCGTTAAGCTAATTTGCTGAGTAGCTTGCGCTGAAAAGGCAGCTTGATCCAGTTGATTGGCAATCTGCGCATCACGATTTTCTTGTTTCATATATTAAAACGCTGTTTTGTTTATTGAACAAAGCTAAACATATTCTTTCGCATTGGCAAATTCTAACCTCTGATTGTATCGATAAATCAATTTGGGTGCATTTTTTCACGTCTACATTGAGGAGAAAAGATGCTCTAGTCTTTAGTCAGATGAATCTCGAATCTGGTCCAAGCATTGGGCAAACGATTGTTTCTTTTCTTCAATCCCTCATCTGTTGTTTCGAAAGCGCCAAAGCCAAAGAGTATGGTTTGTAGTGCTCTTCCGGCCCTGGTGGTAAAGTAGGGACTTACACCTCGCCCTCCGGTGCATTCCGCCAAAACGCCAAAGGGGGGACAGCCTTGGAGCGATAAGGATGGATAAAAGTCGCATACGCTTTTTCTATTGCTCTCAACTTGGCATTTAGGGTTTTAAGTGTAGCAAAACCCATGGCAGGACCATCGGGCGACATCCGTGGGGCGTAATAATCGAGGTCTTTTTGAATCTGTTGGGAAGCAAGTGCAATAGCTGTGCGGCTTGATGCGTACTTCTCAAAACAGTAATGATAATTCTATTAGTAAAAAAAATGTTATAAACATTTTCTTCAGACTCATTGGCACCGATGACATTATTGATTTCGTATCGTTTAGGACCATTGCGTTGAACATCTCGGAGATAGCTACCAGTTCTGGCTTCAATAGCCAGTCTTTATTCAATCGGTCTTTCCTGAAGGAAAAGAAAAGAACGCCCAAATCTTTTCGTTTGTTGAAGGGAAAAACAGATTAGGATAGTCAGAAATACAAGGCAAATACAAAAGAATCGGGAACTAAAAGGAAGGACAACTTGTAAAAGGCTACGTACCTGTTTCAATGACCAAATCACGACCAGCCAATGCTATTGACCATTTCTACTCGTCATCAACCCGCAACAGATATTGGTTTTTTATTTCATAAACATCCAGATCGCTTTCAATCGGTGGAACTCTCCCTTGGAATAGCCCACATTTTTTATCCGGAAAGCACTGTGGAGAAATGCACCATTGCCCTTTTATTAGATATTGATCCGATCGATATGGTACGTGGGAAGCGAAATCTGTCGGGAAAAGGGTTTAGTCTGGGGCAATATGTCAATGATCGTCCTTACGTGGCGTCTTCCTTTATGAGTGTTGCCTTATCCAAAGCGTTTGCTTCTGCCATGAATGGCAATTGCAGCCAGCGACCGGATTTGGTCGACACTCCCATGCCGTTGGAAGTCACGATTGCCGTTTTACCCGCTCCCAGAGGAGGAAAAATGTTAATCGAACAATTTTTCCAACCCCTTGGCTATCAAATTGAGCTAGAGCAACACGCATTGGATCCCCGTTTTACAGACTGGGGAGAGAGCAAGTATTTTACGGTTCGACTCCAGCATACCATTACGGTTCAACAATTGTTGTCTCATCTCTACGTCCTCATTCCAGCGATTGATAACGATCAGCACTTCTTTGTCAGCCAAAATGAAATTGACAAACTACTGGAAAAGGGGAAAACTTGGCTGATGGATCACCCGGCGAAAGAACAAATCATCAAGCGGTATTTGATCAATTTGGGAACTTTGTCCAGACAGGCAATTGAGCAGCTAGCGCAAAACCAAGTAGCTCCCACAGTAGCGAAAGCAAATGTCCATCCCGAAAAAGAACGGAAAGTTTCATTGCACCAAAAACGATTGCAATTGGTACTGAAGCAATTGAAATTAGCGGGGGCTAAAACGGTCATTGATCTGGGCTGTGGGGAAGGCAAATTATTGCGCATGCTTTTAAAGGAAAAGCAGTTTACAAAAATTGTGGGGATGGATGTCGTGTACTCCGAATTGACCAAAGCCAAAGATCGACTTTACTGGGAAGAGATGGCCCCCAAACAAAAAGAACGCATACAACTCTTTCAGGGAGCACTTACCTATCGCGATCAGCGCCTCTCTGGATTTGATGCGGCCGCTCTTGTGGAAGTTATTGCGCATTTAGATGAATACAGGCTCAAGGCATTTGAACGGGTTGTCTTTGAATTCGCTCAACCAAAAACCATCATCCTGACTACGCCCAATAGCGAATACAATGTGTTTTTTGAAGGAATGGAGACGGGAACCATGCGACATAGCGATCATCGTTTTGAATGGACCCGAACTGAATTTGAGGCATGGGCCAAATCAGTTGCGGAAAGAAACAATTATCAGGTGAACATCCTACCGATTGGAGAAGAAAAAGACAAGGTAGGCGCACCTTCACAAATGGGCATTTTTACTTATGGAAATTAAAGTACCTGAACTAGCATTGGTCGTTTTGGTGGGAACTTCTGGTTCCGGGAAAAGTACCTTTGCCAAAAAATACTTTCAACCTTACGAAGTCCTTTCTTCGGATGAATGTAGAGGCATCGTATCCAATGATGTCAATAGTCAGTCAGCGACTAAGGACGCATTCGATGTGTTGCACTATATTGCTGGAAAACGCTTGGAACGCGGCTTGCTCACCGTAATTGATGCAACCAATGTACAATCAGCAGCGCGTAAAAAACTCATTCAGTTGGCACGAGCCCACCACGTACTTCCCGTTGCCATCGTACTCGATTTGCCACGCGAGCTTTGTGAAGCAAGAAATGCCCAGCGAAACGATCGAGTGTTGGGCAAACATGTGGTGCGTCAGCAAAAGCAACAATTGAAGCGTTCGATCAAGCAACTAAAAAAAGAAGGCTTTCGAAACCTAACGATCCTTCGATCTCCCGAAGAGGTCGATCAAGTCCGTGGGATTGTACGAGAAAAATTGTACAACAACAAGAAAGAGCTCAGCGGACCCTTCGACATCATTGGGGACATTCATGGCTGCTATGATGAAACCCTAGCATTGATTCGACAACTAGGGTACCAAATTGAAGCAGTGGAAGATGATGGACAAAACTTTGGCCTCCACATCCATCATCCCGATCATCGTACTCTCCTTTTCTTGGGAGACTTGGTGGATCGAGGCCCCAATTCTCCCGCGGTCCTCAAATTGGTGATGAGCATGGTTCGTGCTGGAAATGCCTATTGCGTTGCGGGCAATCATGATGTCAAGTTGCACAAAAAGCTCAACGGTAAAAAGGTCAAAATCAATCACGGTTTGGCGGAGACCCTGGAGCAACTGGAAAAGGAAAGTCCCGAGTTTATTGAACAAGTAAAACCTTTTTTGTACAGTCTAATCAGCCATTATATTTTTGATGATGGTCGCTTGGTGGTGGCCCATGCGGGCTTGAAAGAATCGATGCAAGGGCGAGCTTCGGGAGCCATCCGAGCTTTTTGTTTGTATGGTGAAACCACCGGAGAGATCGACGAATTTGGCCTTCCCGTTCGTCACAACTGGGCCGCAGAATATCGGGGGAAAGCAAAAGTAGTTTATGGGCATACTCCGGTACCTCAAGCGGAGTGGTTGAACAATACCATCGATATTGATACGGGCTGTGTTTTTGGTGGGGGACTAACGGCACTTCGTTATCCAGAGGAAGAGTTGATTGCCGTTCCCGCTCGACAAGTGTATTGTGAACCGGTCAAACCATTGGTGCCGGATATTTCCACCTCTGAACTGAATTCTCAGCAAACTTATGATGATTTACTAAACATCGATGATGTAATTGGCAAGCGAATTGTCCAAACGCGGTTGCGCAACAACATTACCATTCGCGAAGAGAATTCGATTGCTGCTCTGGAAGTGATGAGTCGTTTTACGGTAAATCCCAAATGGTTGATTTATTTGCCCCCGACGATGTCGCCCTGTGCCACAAGTGATTTGCCTGACTTTCTTGAGCACCCTCACCGAGCCATCAATTATTATAAAAAACGAGGGGTGAAGAAAATTGTTTGTGAGGAAAAGCACATGGGTTCGCGAGCTGTATTGGTAATTTGTAGAGATGAAGCAACAGCTCAGCATCGCTTTGGTATTACCAATGAAGGAATTGGCATTTGTTACACTCGAACGGGGCGTAATTTTTTTGTGGATCCTCAGTTGGAGCAACAATTTATTGAACGAGTCAGGCAGGCCTTGAGTCAAGCTCGTTTTTGGGAACAACATCAAACGGATTGGGTCTGTCTAGATGCCGAATTGATGCCTTGGTCCGCCAAAGCACAAGCCTTGCTAAAGGAGCAGTACGCTGCCGTTGGTACGGCCGCCAGTCATGCACTCCTTGAGGTCAGCAAAGTATTGCAACAAGCGAAGGAACGAGGCCTGGAAGGCATCCAAAAGACTCAGGATAAATTTGACTATAAAAAAGAGGCAATTGCCCATTACATTAAAGCTTACCAAAATTACTGTTGGCCAGTACATCGCTTAGAGGATTATCAATTGGCACCTTTCCATATTTTGGCGACGGAAGGAGCCGTTCATAGCGATAAAAGCCATGAATGGCATATGGAACAGATCCAATTGATCTGTGCGGCAGATCCAGATTTGCTAACGGCCACCCCTTACAAAATAGTGGACACTCAAGATAAAAAGAGCATTACCGCGGCGATTGATTGGTGGTTAGATTTGACGCAAAAAGGTGGGGAGGGGATGGTTGTCAAGCCTTTTGATTTTATCGCTTATGGTTCGGAGGGTTTGCTACAGCCTGCGGTAAAATGTAGAGGAGCAGAATATTTACGGATCATTTATGGTCCTGAATACGATCTGCCAGAGCATCTGAATCGTCTGAAAAAACGCGGCCTTTCCCGAAAACGATCTTTGGCGCTACGAGAGTTTGCACTTGGGATGGAGGCCTTGGAGCGTTTTGTACGGAAAGCACCTCTGCGGCAAATTCACGAGAGCGTGTTCGGGGTATTGGCTTTGGAAAGTGAGGAATTGGATCCACGCCTTTGACCACCATTTATTTCGGCGTATGATTAGAGAGGGGCTTATCCAGGAATGGGAATATAAGTATCATCTCCGGGGACTTTGGGAAAGCGATGGTTTTGCCAATCCATTTTGGCTTGGGCCAGCCGTTCTTTTGAAGAAGAAACGAAATTCCAGTGTAGGAACCGTTCTTCTGGGAAGGGTTGGCCACCAAAAATCAATAGTCGGGTGCCTTTTTCAAGCTGAACAGCACATTCATTCTCCGTTTTGGAAATTAGCATTTGTCCCGCCTCAATGCGTTCGTGCTCATTGATGACTTCTCCTGAGGTCACCACGATTGCAATTTCTCCCTCTAATTGTCCTTTGATCTCCAGCCAACTGTCCTCTTCGGCAAAAGCATCGATCATAAACAGAGGAGAATAAACGGGGAGCGGTGATTTTCGGCCATAAGCGGTTCCGGCAATTAGCTTGATTTGGAGGTGATCCTCCTGCCATTTGGGTAAGTCATCGTGAGAGATGAAGTCAAAACGTGGTGCCATCTCTTCTTGTGCCTTGGGCAAGGCCACCCAGACTTGATAACCATGTAGACTATGTTGTGGTCCACGTCGGTCTTCCATTGGCGTTCGCTCCGTATGCGTTACGCCCGCCCCCGCCGTCATAAAGCCAACATCTCCTGCTCGGACGATTTGCTGGGCACCAGTGCTGTCTTTGTGCTCAATGGCTCCTTCCAAAAGATAGGTCAGGGTAGACAAACCAATGTGAGGGTGTTGATCAACATCCATAAAGCTGGCACCACCAATTTGCGTGGGGCCCATGTGATCGATAAAAGTAAAGGGCCCTACTTGTCTTTTCTTACGAAAGGGCAACAAACGCCCGACAAGGAAATTACCGATTTCGCGGCTGCGCTCTTCGATGATCATTTTGTTATTGGCCATAATAGATATTTTTGGCAACAGAGGTAAAAGCATGACGAATATAACGATATTTGTTCGCGATTCAGAACGAAGGAGATAAGCATTCAATCAGATAATAAATGAAGGGCTTTTTTTGTTCTAAAATGGAAAATCAGCCATTTGATTTTTGCTGCAACTAAATTGATGACTTAACGAGTCTTTATGAAAGTACATAGTTTTTCTAATGATGTTTTAGGTACATCCGATGCAGTTGAATTAGCGGATCGGATTAGAAAAAAAGAGATCAGTGCCCAGGAGGTCTTCGAGGCGAGTATTGAGCGAGCGGAGAAAGTGGACCCTCATATTCATGCGATTGCCTACAAAAATTTTAAGCCGGAGCAGCTTTTTACCCCTACTCAAGCCGGGGGCTTTTCAGGAGTTCCCCTCTTTTTCAAAGACATGGTAGAAATTAAGGGTATTCCAACTACCTATGGATCGGCCGCCTTCACGAAAACCTTTCCCTCGGAGAAGAATGATCAATTGGTTGATCAGTTCTTAAAAATGGGCTTCATCAATTTGGGGATGAGCACCATGCCCGAATTTGGGTTCATCTGTTCTACCGAATTTCCCCATCTTGAAAATACGGCCAATCCCTGGAATACCGATTACTCTTCGGGAGGATCCTCAGGCGGTGCCGCTGCACTGGTAGCCGCCGGAGTCATTCCCCTGGCGCATTCGGCCGATGGGGGTGGGTCCACCAGAATTCCTGCCAATTGTTGTGGTTTGGTCGGTCTGAAAGCAACGAGAGGAAGAATCATTCCATCCAAAATACTGGAAGTCCAATTGCACCCCATTGCCATCGATGGCGTAGTGACGCGTTCTGTCAGAGACACTGCCTTTTTTTATCAAGAGGCAGAACAATATTACCACAACAAGAAGCTACCCAAAATCGGACGGGTCCAAGCCAATAAGCGGACATTGACCATTGCCTACGCCGAAGAAGGCTTGTCCAATGACATTGTCGATGACAAGACGAGAACGGCCTTTGAGGCTTCCATTAGCGTACTCAAAAATCTGGGGCACGAACTGATTCCAGTAAAATTTCCCATTGACGAGCAACGAATAGAGGATTTCAAACTGCTGTGGGCCTCCAGCGGATTTAGTGTAAAGCATCTCGGGAAATTGATGTTTTCGAAATACTACAATCCAAATCATTTGACCAAGTTTACCAACGGTTTGTCCAGTTATTATTTCAACCGAATATGGAAAACTCCCAGAATGCTCTACCGGCTCAGAAAAAGTACCAAAGATTTTGATCAATTTTTATCCAGCCAAAACATTGACGTGATCTTGACCCCAACAATGGGCCACACCACTCCCCCGATCGGATACCTAAATATGAGCATGGATCATGAAAGTGGGATGTCAAAGATGTCGAAATGGGCTTGTTTTACGCCCCTAGCAAATGCCAATGGTTGTCCTTCAATCAATCTACCGATGTACCATGATGCTGAAAACGATTTGCCCATTGGCATGTCATTTTGGGCCAATTATGGGAACGACAAGCTCTTACTAGAGTTATCTTATCAAATTGAAGCTGCCGCCCCCTGGAAAAAGATTTATGAATAGCAAAATTTCAAAGGGTTGAGCTCATGTTTTGTTGGCCAGTGATTGATGGATGGCAGCAAAATCCAAACGACCCAATCCTTCCTTTTTTGCTACAGCAAATAGCTCTTTTGCCAGATTGGCCAAAAACAAAGGTTGCCCCAACTCGTAAGCTGTGGTTGTGGCCAAATGCAAATCTTTGTGCATCCACTCTAGTGGAAATTGTACGGTATAATCTTCCGACTGAATCATGGAAGCTTTGAATTTGGTGAACGGTGCTGAGACCACCAAATTGGGAATGGTGTTGAGCAATAGTTCCTGATCAAAACCCATTTTTTCGCCCAAAAGTAGGGCTTCAGAGAAAACGATCATCGATTGGGCTAACATCATGTTAACCAACATTTTATAGGACGCTCCCTTCCCAACAATGCCTAGGTACATGACCTTTTTGCCCATCAGATTTAAAATGGGGCTTACTTTTTCGACCATTTCATGGGCTCCCCCCACGAAAAAAACGAGTTCGGCATTTTCGGCCTGGGGTTTGGTTCCGGCCACCGGAGCATCTACAAAATGGATGGCTTTTGCCTGTGCTGCCGAAAAGGCTACTTGGGTGAAGGAGGGATTGACGGTAGAACAATCTATCCAGATGGCATCGGGAGACATCACAGAGAGAACTGCGCCTTCTTCCATCATTACCGAGGCGACCACTTCTGGAGTGGACAGCATCGTAATGACCAGATCGGCATTTTCCGCTGCTGCCTTCGCCGTTGGAGCGGTCTTAGCTCCTTGCTTTGCCAAAGCGTTCATTGCCTCCTCAGAACGATTAAAGACCGTCAGGTCAACGCCATTTTTGAGTAAATTGGCAGCCATTCGACTGCCCATAATACCCAAACCAATAAAAGTCACTTTCATCTTTTTTATGTTTTTTGGTAAAGTATTGAATAATTGTTTGGAGACCTTGTTTTCGTAGAAATTTCTTGAAAGGTTTAG
>JBCCSR010000026.1:0-14942 GCA_039199865.1 Bacteroidota bacterium | reverse complement strand
CTTTTTTAGGGGCAGTCTCTAAGCACAAAACCCGCAAGGAAGTGGGGCGATGGGGCTATTCCAAAACCAAAATTTCAATCTTTCTAAAGTCGATGGGGTGGCTTTCACTTTGTAGCGAAATGGTTCCCTCTTTCAGTAGCTTTCCGTCTTGTTTGACCTTGGGATCATAGCCGTTGACGACGCCTCCGTGAATTTTGGGTTGGCTATAGGCCAAAACCGCTTGACCGTTGACATAGTGTTCGATTAGAGTGTCTGCCAGGACCAAGATTTCCACCTCAACCCATTCTTCCCCGTGAAAAGTAGGGGAGTTAGAGGAAATACAGTGTTGTTCCAACCATTTTCCGTTCATCATCACATCCGTTCCCGGAGTACACAAATTGGCCGTTGGCCTTTCTTGTTCCCCCAAGCCTCCCAACAGTTGGACTTCGATGGAAATGGGAAAATCTTGCACCAATTCCATACTTTCAGCAGTCTGTCCGTGAATCATGATGCCACTGTTTTTCATGGCCCAAGGTGGCCCTCCATCAATTTGTTGCCCCACAAAACGGTACTCCAATCTCAAACGGTATTTGGAAAAGGGATTTTTATAAAACAAATGGCCAAAGCGACCACTAAAAGTATCGTATCGCTCGTAGCGTACTTTTAGCAATCCATCTTCCACCCGAAAGGTATTGTTGGGATCGTAGTTGAGGGGATAGCTGGTGATTTTGACTTGCCAGTCATTCAAATCTTTACCGTTGAACAGCGGCACCCACTTTTCCACTTGTTTTTTTTGACGCGTATTTTGGCAAGAAAAAAACAAGCAGAAAAGTAAGCAAGTGAAAAGTGGAGGCTTCATTGAATGCTTATTGCAATTGCAACTGGTTCAGTAGATGTAAATCTTCCAAATCCATTTTTATTTGAGCTGCAGCCACATTATCGTGTAGATGCTGGACGGAAGAAGTACCGGGAATGGGCAAAATATTGGGAGAGTAATCCAATAACCAGGCCAGGGCAAGCTGATAAATACTCACCTGGTACTTGCTGGCGATGGCCTGAATCTCCGGGTTTTCCATGGCACCAGCATCGAGAGGATACCAAGGAATAAAGGCAATATTGTTGTGGCTACAACGCTCTAAAACCTCCTGTGATTTTCGATAGGTAATGCTAAAGCGGTTTTGGACGGTCGTGATGGTAATGTAGCGAGCTGCTTGTGCCAATTGATCGGCATCTACCTCTGACAAACCAAAATGACGGAAATACCCTTGCTGTTGTAGCTCGCGGAGCTTCCCCAGGGTTTCGTCCATTGGGACTTTCGGATCGATCCGGTGGAGTTGGTACAGATCAATTCGGTCCAGTTTGAGTCGCTGCAAGCTGCCTTTAAGGGCTTCCTCCAAATGTTCGGGACGCCCATTCATGGTCCACTGATTGGGCCCCTGCCGAGTAAAGCCCCCCTTGGTTGCAATGATGAGTTCCTCGGGATAGGGATGGAGTGCTTCGGCAATGAGTTCCTCAGATACATTGGGACCATAGCTGTCAGCAGTATCGATAAAGTTGATCCCCAAATCTAGGTTGGCTTTTAAAACAGCAAGGGCATTGCTTTTGTCTTTGGGTGGTCCCCAGACGCCTTCACCAGTAATGCGCATAGCACCAAAGCCCATTCGGTAAACGGGCATGTCACGTCCGATAGTGAAAACTCCGGAAGCGGAAGCGTGAATCTTTTTTTCGCTCATATTGATTAAGTTTTATAGGAATGGTAAAATACATCTTTTGTGTTGAAATCCGTATCAAACCCTCAAGTTTGTCCAAAGTTTGGAAAATGGGCCCAGTAAAAAATCAGAATGGTCAGGCGAAAATTGATCTGCCATAGCCCAGAGCGGCGTGGGCTATGGAGTCATTGCTACATAATAAATCCAAGTTGTCGATCATTAAACTATTGAAATACTAATGACAATGCCTTATGTTGAATGGGTAAAAACTTAAAGGACAAGACCATGAGAAGACCAAAAACCAAAACTCAGTTGGCCGAAGAGCTAGGCATCAGTTTGAGTACGCTCCAACGCTGGTTGAAAAAACACCACTTAGAGGTGCCAAGGGGTTTGATTAGCCCAGAAAAGCAAAAAGAAATTATCGAGGCGCTGGGATATAACAATGGAGCCTAGCAACCGAAAGTAAATTGTTTGATGCTGATCCTTCCGTAGGTCGGTAGAGGACGTGGGTGGCGTTGGCTGGCACGAATTGAAGTGTAAAGGCACGAAATGAACTTAGATAGCCTAAACACGCGCTTTGAAATGCTTTAGTTTTGAAAAGGGATAACAACCTGTATTCAGTTGTAGAACGGATCTCAGGTCATCCCATTGTTTCACCTACTAAATTTAGCGCATTATGAAAAAGATGTTTGTCCTTTCAGCTTTACTGCTTGGAATGCTCCAAGTCCACGCACAAATTACCGTATCGATTGTCAACAATCAGCCCAATGATGTCCTCGTCGAATTGGGATGGAATGACAATACCGTTTTGCCTTTCTTAACCAGTTTTAAGACGCACGTTCCAGACTTCCAATGCGTTGCCGCAGGAGCCACTGCCGTTATTACTCCCGCTTCTCCCAATTGGGATATCTTGAAGGGATTTAAAATTCACTGTCCCTTTGGCACCTGCTCACTTGCACAAACGTACACCGATAATGGTCCCTGGTCTGGTGATCCATCGGTAGCCCCAATTTGGCACATGGGTTTTTTGTTGCCCACCGGCAGCATCAACCATTACGATTGCAACAGTGGCAGTTTGATCGGTACGGTGGATTGGTATTTTAACAGTACTTCTTGTCCTTTTCCCTATGGATACTTTACGATCATTATCAATTAATGTACACCGTGTATTTGGCATCAAAAAAGAAGTTTTGAAAGCAGGGGAACCGTCCTGAACAGGATTTTACACAGCAAAGTCGGCTGAGCGTTCAGCGAGGTTGATCCCACTAGTTTTTCGGTCGATAAGGCACCGTTTTAATTTTTGGTTTCCCGTGCTTTTGGGTGTATTGACTTACTGCATCTTGACTTCTTTTTTTGATGTACTTTCTCACCTCTGGTGACAAGTTTTGATTGATATTCATCATGTACTTTTCATCAATTTTCATGATCATGTCAAAGCTGAGTTCTTTTTTGTAGCGGTACACTTGCTCTACCACTTGACTCATGGATTGATAGGCAATGGCATCGCTTTGTCCGTTGCTTTTCATCTTTTGGAAGACCGCAATTGCGTAGCGATTCAAACAGCTAACATCTTGGTAACAACCAAAGTTGGTTTGATCGGCTTTGACTTCTTGTTGAGCCACTGGCTTGTTGTTTTGTGCTTGTACTGCTTGTTGGAACGTGGTAGCGGAAATGTTGGTCACCACCTGAAAACCTTTACCCAATCCTTTGCTAGCTTGGGGGCAACGATAATACTTCTGCTGATGCTTCACCAACAAATCATCTCCCGACCAATGACTGGTCGCTGCCTTGGATTCTACAAGCTTGCCGTACTGGAAAAACCAAACGTATTCTTTGCCTTCACTTTTGGCCAAGAGCCAATAAAAATCATCGGGACTCTCGGGCAATTGCTGAAGGGTAAGTACTTCATTTACAGCTAAGCTACTCCACAAAGTACTGTAAGAAACTTTGCTCGGAAGGTGATAAAAAATGTCATGACCCAACAGCGATTTAAAATCGTAATCCTCCCTTTGGACGACCTTCCCATTGAGGAAAATCCAGAAATTCTGCTGTCCATTTTTTAAAAGAAAATTGGGCTGATCCTTGGACAACAATCGGGCTTCGTGTTGGTAACTGCTACTTTCGACTTCTACATAATCGATCAGTTCGATAACCGCCTGTTGGGTGGAATCGTACAAAAAAGCACTGTTGCTTTGTGCGGTACCCAGCCAACGAATTCGCTTTGAAATGTTGGTGCCTTTTCCGGTAAATATTTTGAATCGGTTCGTTTCGGGAATCCGAACGTAATAGTACTCCTCTTCCTTGGGAGGACGTTCTAGGGATTTGATTTGTTTTGAGCTTAGCGTTTTCCCACCGGTAGTCAGCCCATCGGTGTAAGTAATGGCACGTTGAACGAATGAAGATAGTTTACCCGTGAGTGTTT
Source organism: Bacteroidota bacterium (assembly GCA_039199865.1). GTDB lineage: Bacteria > Bacteroidota > Bacteroidia > Chitinophagales > Saprospiraceae > JALZUU01. The sequence goes on along the minus strand of JBCCSR010000026.1, from coordinate 10,832 downwards.
CGTACTGTGCGTAGCGAATCCAATTGCCGCGTTCATCATACTCGTATTGATTGACATAGGGCCGTTCGGATCCTAGAATGTTGTAGACGCCTCTGACCTCTCTACCTGCTTTGGAAAAATACCTTTTGGAATGTTCTTCCGTCGTTTGGTCTCCCACCGTAATGGCTTTTAGGATATTGACTTTGGTGCAAAGTTGGCTATCCAACAAGAAAGATTCGTATTGAAAGGTTTTTATTTTTGATCGCCAAACTTTACCGTCCTGATAAGTTACCTCCGCAAAATTCAACAGTTGATCACCAGTTTGCTCGAATTGATAAGTATAAGCGACTTCTTCCACCAATTGTCCTTTGGGGTTGTGTTTGTGGTAAGTGACCAGTCGCTGGTGTTGATCATAAGTCAATTCGGATCGATGCTGGGTTGCCCCCTCGGCATCTTGATAATGGATTTTGGTTTTTTTGGGCGTGTAACTGTATTGACGAAGCGCCGTTAATCGACTACTTTGCTTCAGAGAATCGTACTCCAAATATTCGATTTTGCTCAGGCGACCATCAGAACGATAGTAATGCCGGTTGATGGATTGTTTATCCGTAAAATAAGAAAGACCTTCCACCAAACGATTGTTTTCGTAACGACTCGCATGATGGTAGTCGAACTCCATGTAAGCAAAGAGATCGTGGGTCCAGGATTCAATTTGCTGAACTTGTCCTTTGAGTTGGCTAGGCAAGTTGGTGGCTTTTTCCCCATTGAGGTAAAAAGTTTGTGCATGAAGCCCAAAGGTCAAAGCACCGCTGAAGAGATAAATCCAGATTATTTTTTTCATACGTTTAGACATTTTTTGCAACAATAATATTGCAGATATTTTCCTTACATCTATGCTGCGCTTTTTCCTGGCTAGGTCTGATAGACAGACTCCCACGATCATTGTAAAGCATTCGCCTTTTGATAAACTTGGGTGGAAAGCAGAATTACGTTTAGTTAATTTTCACCCTAAAACTGCCTTCACCAAGGGTCTTGGTCGCATTGCTATCGACATTGAATACGACAATCGAAAAGGTGCCTTCAACCCATTCGCCATCCTCGGAGGTGATGTTCAACTCGCCAGAGTTTTCGGGCGCACCAAAAGAAGACCAAGATTGAGTGGCATTGACCGCACTAGGCACATAGGTCACCACGTGGTTGATATTTGACAGGACTCCTCCGGTCGAGTATCGACCCACACCATTGTATCCGGTGCCAATGGTAATGTTGATGGTCTGTCCTTCATTGGTGCCTCCTTGCATGGAAAACACCCCATTGCCAATGGTAGCAGAGGCAATAGTAGATTCGAAGTCTGTACCGTCGATTTTACAAGTCACTTTCCCTTCGAGATCATTGGGCGTGAGATCGGCGTCATCATTGCTACAGCCAATTAGACTAAAAGTAAAACAGAGACAGACGAGATAAAAAAAAGCATTCGATTTCATGTAAAATGGGATTTTAGCTATTTTAAGATAGGTTTAGTTTTTAATAAAAATCTGGGTCTGGCCGCGCCAATATAACAAGTAAGTCCCTGGAGGCAGCTGCTGGATATCCGCACGATCTGCCTGACCACTCAGTAGATGAGTCCCACGTAAATCGTAGATGATCCATGCTTGTTGATCGGGGTTGGGAATGTTCAATAGCGTACTTGCCGGGTTGGGAAAGACCTTTGGAATGGAGGTGGAGCCGCTTGCCGAATGAGTGCTACTGGTGATTGCTCCATCCGTCCAGACCGACCAAGCGGGGACCCCCGCGTACAACTGATTTTGAAAATCCAAAACAAAACTGGGACTAGCGGGCAACTCGGTATCTTCCAGAGCAGTCCAAGGGGAACTGGCATCAGCCAAGGCATAAAATCCATTGCCTGAACCAATCAAGCCCGGGTCATTGAGATAGACGACCAATTGATCGTCGGCCACAAAAATCTTTTCGAAATACCACCATTCCAAAAACTGATTCCCTCTGGGCAAGGCACTCAAGTCAATTTCTTGCCGACTGGCAAAACCATCGCTCGTATACGAAAGACCACCGCTTGGGAAACTGTAGGTACTAAAAAACAATTGATTGTTGAAAAGAACCATTTCCCCTACATTGTAGGTCAGAGAAAGACTTGTCCAAGATTTTCCGGCATCTTCCGATTGATAAATGGTGGAGGTTCCTCCAGATACATACAACACACCATTGTACTCCATAAAATCAGTCGGGATGTAAGGAATTTTATCCAAAGCACCGTCGACTGTTGCCTGTTCGTAGCCAGCGGAGTTGCTGTTGTAATAAAATAAATTGACCACCGAAAAACCAGGATCAAAAGGATTGGCACCATCCGCAATAGCTACCAATTCGTAATCGCTGCCTTGGGCGGCAAAGGGAATTCTTTCTCCCGCAAAAAAGGGAATACTGGTAAAAGTGTAGCCGCTATCACTGCTTTTGAAATAGCCATTATTTGAACTCAAATAAAAACTTCCATTCCAATAATCGAGATCGAAAAAATTACCCGGATTGAAAATGTCTTCCTGGGCCAAAGTATCAATGATACTATGCGTTTGCCACTGATTGCCTTGGTAAGTATAAATGCCTCGATCCGTCAGACAGTACAAAGCATTGTTGTGTACAAAAAGATCTTGAGCGGTGCTCACCGCAATTTGTTGTTCTTGTCGCGTTCCCTGACCATAGTCGTCAATGTCAAACAAGCCTGCGCCAAATACCCCGTACAAAAGATGTTGATCTTTCCAGGCAGCGACGCTCGGAACGTTACCGACATTTTCGATCAAAGTCCAATTGATGCCATCGTTGGTTTGGTAAATCCCTTCGAAGTTGTAGGCAAAAATCAAGTTGGGAGCCACTTGTAAAAGACCATTGCTGACCGCAGGACCATTGTTGCTTAAGATCCAACTTTGCCCAAAATCATCCGAATAATAACTTTGATTGACTCCACCGGCGTCGAGGACCGCCACCAAGCGATTGCCAATTTGGCCATAGCCTGTAGTGGCAATCGTCGAGACCGAAAGGGCTTCACTATCCAGCATGGTCCAGGTATCTCCATTGTCTTTAGAAAAATAACTGAGGTTGTTCCAACCATTGCCCTGGTTGATCAGCAAAGAGTCTTCACCGATGACGCTGATGTTGAAAATGATGTCTCCCACTGCACTTTCATTGACACGAATCCAGCTTTCATCGTTGAGATCAGTATATTGGATACCAAAATTGGTTCCACCAATGAATACGCGATCACCAGAACGGATCAGATGAGTGGGCACTGCGGAAGGAATGCCAAAAGTTTGGGGCAAGCCTGTATTGTAAATGGTCCAAGTATCCCCAAAATCAGTCGTTTTGTACAATCGATCTCCACCATTGGTACCCATGTAAATGGTATTGCCTCTTTTGGTAAAAGCATCGGGATTGAGATTGGGGGGAAGATTGCTCTGACACATTTCCCAGCTTTGCCCCCCATCGAAGGTTCGCCAGGGATTGGCATTGATGTCGACAAAGGCGGTATCCCCAAAAGCAAAGACAACATCTAGTAAGCCACCAGAAACGGGGCCCTGAGTGGAAATCATTTGGGCTTGGAGTAAAGGACTATTCAAAAGGATACAAAAACAGATGGAGCGTACAACTTTTTTCATAGATGCTAAATCATTTGGATGAATAAAGAAATATTTGGTACGACCACCAGAGTTGAAACTGGATTTTCCAAAAAGAGGAATGGGAGGCTTATGGAACAAAGGATTGAGGAGGACGTTCAATTTTGGGATCAATCATTTGTCGTAGCAGTCGTCCGTTGTGATAAGACAAAGCTAGTGAGATCACTATTTTCATTCAATACTACTTTGGTAGTATTTCACGGTAAAAAAAGAAATTTGATCTTTGTTTTATGAAGCATGATGCTTGGCCATATCCATTGACTTTGTTTAGGCCTCCATTTATTCCTGGAGTTTGGCTGCTGCTTGGCTGCTTGCTGCTACTGGGAAGCCGGGCAAGGCTATGGAGTCAAAACTTTGCCTATCAGCACTTGAGTACGGAGCAAGGGATGACCCAAAATAGTGTTAGTGCAATTGTTGTTGATGCATTGGGCTACATGTGGATTGGTACGGAAGATGGTTTGAACCGCTATGATGGGGAACAGTTGGTCAACTATCAATATCTTGCTGCCAATCGTAAAATTCACAATATTACGGTTCAGGATTTGGCTTTGGGACCCGAACATCAGTTGTACGTGTTGGGCAATTTTGCCCTGGAGCAATTGTCGATGTCTCACGATACGAGTCAATTGTTGGTCCAATTGCCAGCAGATCATCCATTCAATTATGTGATTGCCGACCCTCAATCGGGGCAAGCCCTTCTCAAAGGGCCCCAATTTCCCGGCTTTATTCGTCCGAAAAGTCCTCCACCGATTACGGATAGATTGTATCCAGTGCTGGCTTTTGATGTGGCTTCCAATCAATTGTATACGGCCACCCATTCCGATACGGCTACAATTGAACGTCGCGATTTGTACGGAAATTTGCAATATGCTTTTGACAATCCAAAAGCGCAGCGCTTGGAAAGTATTTTTGCCATTACAGGCGATCAGCAAATTTTGGGAGGAATCCAAAGGAATGGCCAAAGTTATCTGGCCAGGATAAAAACTTCGGCCGAAGGAATTACGGTGCAAGCGCAGATTGCTTTGACGGAGCCCATGGCTAAAGTGTTTTACCAAGCAGAAGAAAACCGCATCTATGGCTTGACTTACCGTGGGGATATTTGGGTGATGGACGGAGCATTGCAATTGCTTAAAAAGTTGAGTAGTGAGGAACAATCGCTCTATTCGAATCCCAAATGGTTCATCACCGATGCTCTGATTCATCAGGGACACATTTGGTTGGGCGTGGATCCCTTTGGATTGTTTTTTCGTTCTCTGGGCAACAATCAATTTACCAGTTTAAGTTTCTTGCAAGAACCTCCCGCGATCATCAAGAATTTATTTACCGATACCCAAAACCGCTTGTATGCCTTTGTACTCAATCGGGGACTTGAAGTTTTTGATCCAGATGGCACCTTGATTACGGCAGACCGAAACTTACCGCCTCCACTACGCTCCCCAGCTATTTTTGCGGGTTTCAACGGATTGGAAGCACTCGGAAATGATCAGTTTGTCTTGTCTGGTCGCAATATTTTGGGTCGATTTGATGTGGCAAAAAATACTTGGGAGGATTATTACCACATTGTTCAAGCTCAAATGCCCCAAGCGCAATGGTCTGATCAATATTTGTTTTACGAAAGTCTAGGGCCACAAAGCGCCTTGATTGGTTGTTTGGGTCGGGTGTACGATTTTGAGCTGTCTTCCAAGCAATTGGCATTGCGTTTTACCTTGCCCAGTCCGGTAACCCATTTGCTGGCAGAAGCGCAGCGGATTTGGATAGGGACGACTACTGGGCTTTTCAATTGTTGGGACGGAGACTGTACCCCTCATCCGGATTTTACAGGCTTGATCATCAAGGACGTCCGACGAGCCGAAAATGGGACTTTATTGGTGGCAACGTCTACGGGTTTGTCCATTGTGGAGGGGGAAAAGCTACGGGTAATCAATCAAAATGCGGGCTTAAAAAATAATTATGTTTACGGTTCCCTCACCGATGATCAAGGTCGGATTTGGGTCTCCACCAATCAGGGCTTGAGTCGCATTGATCCGCAAAATTGGCGGGTACACAATTACGATCGAGCCGATGGCCTTTCTGCTACGGAGTTCAATTCTTATGGATTTTGGAAAGCTGCGGATGGACGTTTGTATTTTAGCGGGATTGGAGGCATCACCGTCGTTGATCCCAGTGCAGATCCCGTCATTCCCGATGCCATTCCATTGGTCCTTTCTGCCTGGAGTATCAATGATCGATTGCCGAAACCCTTGCCCCGTGATTTACCGCCAATTGAACTGGAAGCGGATCAGAATACACTGACCTTCCATTTTCGAGACCTTTTATTGCCGCGAGAAGGTAATCTCTTGTTTCAGTGCCAACTAGAAGGGTTTGATGAAGATTGGGTCCAAACGGATCAACTAACGATTCGTTATCCGCAACTTCCTCCCGGAAGCTATACTTTTCGCTTGCAATTGGCCAATGCCGAATTACCCGCGATGGAGCAAAAGCTAGCCTTTCGCATTGCGCAACCTTTTTATCAAAGGGCTTGGTTTAAACTATTCCTGGTGCTTATTGCCGTGGGCTTCATCCTGGGTGTCTGGTATTTTTACCAAAATCGTCAAAAAGCCAAAATCGAGGCCCAACAGCAGCGCCAACGGGTCTTGGAAGAAGAACGCAAACGCATTTCCCGAGAATTGCACGACAATATGGGCGCACACACCACGGCCCTCATTTCCAACATTCAGCAATTACAGCGAGCGGAGTCTGCCCAGGCACATTACCCACAGTTGAAACGTATGCAAGGAGATGCGGAAGACATCTTATCGAGTTTGCGCGATACCATTTGGTTGTTGAACGATAAAAAAATGTACCTCACCGAATTGGTTGACTTGGTCAAGATGTTTGCCTTGCGGCTACTGCGCAATCAGAGCGATTACAATTTGGTGGTCAATGAAAACATCACCGAAGATGTGTTATTGGAAGCTGCTCAAATCGTACATTTAAAAGGCATTTTACAAGAAATTATTCACAATACTATCAAACATGCCCAGGGGGATTGTATCGTGTTCAACATCAGCTCAAATGAGCATTTGGACCTCAGTCTGAGCGATAATGGCCTAGGCTTCGATTGGGAAGGACAAAAGGAAATGGGCAATGGTTTACAAAACATTCGCTGGCGCGTTGACGAACTGAAAGGAACACTAGAGGTCGACTCTTCTGAATCGGGGACAAAGTATCGAATATTGCTCTCTGGACATTAGGTAAATGGCCAAGCGTTATGGTACCAATTTTATGCACAAACAATGGCTTCAGCTAAGTCAGGATTAACAATTAACAAGACGATTACATGGAAATAAAAGTAGCAATCGTAGACGACAAACCCATCAACCGACAAACGGTGATCGGAAAATTGTATGGCCATGCTGCCATTCAAATGGTCATGGAAGCCAAAAATGGCCGTGATTTTCTGGAACAATGCAAAGCCGCTTCCTCTTTACCTGATGTGGTCATCATGGATTTGGAAATGCCCGAACTCAATGGCATTGAAACCATTGGTTATGCGAGCATCAATTATCCGAGTATGCGCTACATTGTGTTGACGATTTTTGAAGACAACGAAAAGATCTTTGATGCGATCAAAGTGGGTGCCAACGGCTACTTGCTCAAAGAAGATAGCCAAACCAATCTAATCGAAGCCATTCGCAATGTTTACGAATTCAACGGGATTCCGATGAGTCCCGCCATTGCCCGTAAGGCAATGAACATGTTGGTAGGCCGCGAGCGGCGTCAAAACTCGCCCCAAAGCTCCATCGATCAAGCGACGGATTTGAGTAAACGAGAAATCGAAATTCTCAAACTATTGGTCAACGGACAGAAGTACAAACAAATTGCAGAAGCCTTATATATCTCCCCATTGACCGTCAAAAAGCACGTGTCTAATATTTATGATAAACTTCATGTGAGCAATCGAGCGCAGGTGATTCAGTTGGTACACAAACGCAAGTGGTTGTGACACCTCCGGATTCCAGTACCAATTGACGGGCAAAAAAAGTTTACATTTCCTTTGATTGGCATTTTGAATGGCATTTTGAATGGCTACAAAGATCGGCAATTTGTTTCGTCCACCCACCATTTTTCTAGGCAATTGCATCTCACTAGACAAACACGATTGGAAACACCCGCTTTCGTCATCAAATTCGCTTAGACATGAAACAAACTAAATTTTTTGCACTGTTGTATTTGCTCATGAGCTGTCTTAATTTGGCGGTGGCTCAATCCAACTCTGATCAGACAGAGTCACCGTATTTTTACCTTCCCTGTGAAGATTGTCCGAAGGCCTCTTTTCCACTTTTACATACTGAAGCCAATGTGACCATCGCTGGGGTGATCGCTGATGTAAAGGTCACTCAAGTTTACAAAAATGATAGCGATCAAGCCATTGAAGCAATCTACGTTTTTCCAGCATCCACTCGCGCCGCAGTTTACCATATGGAGTTTAGCATTGGAGAACGTAAGATTGTCGCCAAAATAGAAGAGAAGGGAAAGGCTCGACAGGATTATGAACAAGCCAAGCAAGATGGCAAACGGGCGACTTTACTCGAACAACACCGCCCCAATGTATTCCAAATGAATGTGGCCAACATCATGCCGGGAGATCGGGTGGAGGTTTGCCTAAAGTACACCGAGACCCTCATTCCCGAGGAAGGAACCTATGAATTTGTTTATCCAACCGTCGTCGGACCTCGCTACGCTGGCGAAAGTGACCAAAATTTACTGGCGTCGAACGAGGAGTGGGTCAGCAATCCCTACTTGGCTGAGGGGAGCAAAACCCCTTATACATTTAATTTGAACTTAGGCTTAAAAGCAGGGCTACCTATTCAACAAATGCAATCGAAAACGCATCGGGTGAAAATCAATTATACGGGTGCGGCCACGGCCCAATTGTCATTAGATCCTTCCGAAAAAGAGGGAGGGAATCGTGACTTTATTCTACAGTATCGCTTGAAAGGCAAATCCATTGAAAATGGCCTGCTGGTCTACGAAGGAGAGAAAGAAAACTATTTCATGATGATGGTTCAGCCTCCAGAACGCATTCAAAAGAAGGAAATTGCGCCTAGAGAATACCTCTTTATTGTCGATATTTCTGGTTCGATGTATGGCTTCCCCTTGGAAACATCAAAAGCCTTGTTGAAAGACCTCATTGGCCAGTTGCGGCCCAGCGATCGATTTAACGTCATGCTGTTTGCCGGGACTGCGGCCTTCCTCTCGGAGGCTTCTATTGCGGCCAACTCCGCAAATATTGATCGAGCGATTCACTTTATTCGGCGTCAACGTGGAAGCGGTGGAACCAATTTGTTAAACGCGATTCATCGGGCCATGGCCGTTCCCAAAACAGATGGTTTTTCTCGTTCTTTTGTCATTGCAACGGATGGTTATGTGAGTGTTGAGGCAGAGGCCTTTGACTACATTCGCGATCATTTGAACAAAGCCAACTTTTTTTCTTTTGGCATCGGAAGTTCGGTCAATCGCCATCTGATTGAGGGTTTGGCCAGAGTTGGCGGAGGAGCGCCCTTCGTCGTCACCAATCAAAAAGAAGCGCCCGCATTGGCCGCTAAATTTCGACGGTACATCGAAAGTCCATTGCTCACCGATATTCAGTTGGATTTTGACTCACAAAATATTTACGATATCACGCCCAGCCGTATTCCCGACCTGATGGGAGAGCGTCCTTTGGTGGTCTTTGGTAAGTATCGTAAAAAGGGAACGATTCGTTTGACGGGCAATACGCCCGGGGGGGCATTTGAGCGAACCATGGATTTGCGTCAAGCCAGTACTACCAATGAAAGCAAGGCCCTCTCCAATCTTTGGGCCCGTCATCGCATCCAACAATTGGGGGATTACACCAATTTGCGGAGCTGTCCAAACCGGGAAGATTTGGTCCAAGCCATTACCCAGCTTGGTTTGACTCACAATTTGTTGACGGAGTATACCTCTTTTATCGCTATCGATTCGGAAGTAGTCAATCAGAGTGGAAAGCTAAATTCGGTGAAACAACCGCTTCCTTTGCCACAAGGTGTACCCAATAGTGCCGTGGGACGTAGTAATAAGCACAAGCAAGCCTACAGTGGAGGACATTATCAGCGGAAAAAACAATTGAATGATGCGCGAAGTTGGTCGACTCCTCGCCCGACCGGACCAGAACTAGCCGAAGAAATGGCACCGCCGCCACCACCGCCACCACCAGCTGAACCCGAGGTAGAAGAGATATTTAGTGTTGTTGAAGAAATGCCACGATTCCCTGGATGTGAGGAAATATCGGGAGCGGAGCGGAAAGCTTGTGCGAATAGAAAGATGTTGACGTTCCTTTACAAAAATCTAAAGTATCCGACTTCCGTAAAGGATTTGCATATCACTGGAACCAGTGTTGTTCGGTTTTTAATAGATAAAGAGGGGAATATTAAGGAGATCAAAATGGCTCGTTCGCTGCATCCCGATTTCGATCAGGAAATTATCCGAGTCATCAAATTGATGCCGAAGTGGATCCCCGGCAAGCAAATGGGAAAGCCGGTTGATGTTTGGTTTAATTTACCAGTGAATCTGGAGATTAGGTAAAAGAGCCGCCTTTAAAAAATGGGAAAGGGTAGACGGGGAATGAGATTACCGACTGCCCTTTTCCGTTTTTTGTGCTGATCTAACTGGCATTCTCGGTATCCCGATTGGAGTGCCACTATGCCAGACTCAGCGTATTGCTTCAAAGCATCGCAGCATGATCAAAACTTTTAGTGGGGTAAGCCTAAAAACCAGTAGTAGCTCTAGTGAAATACGCACGTATTTCAATGCCTCTACACCTCTACATGGTATAGGTCAAGGCACCCGTTGTCGCCGTTTACGGATCACGAGTAATCACGATGCCATAGACCAAATTGGTACTATCAAGCTAAATTTTAGTCAAATTTAATGGGCTGAGTTCATTTTGTGAGGACGAGATAAGAGCTCAATTGGTGTTGGGTCTGCTCGAATAGGAGTCGAATCACTTGTCCTGTCTTTTTAAAATAAAGAGGAAAAGTTAAAACCAATAGACAGACTTGTCTGTTTAGAGAATTGTACTTACCTTTGGGACATGAAAGCATCAGTTAAAGAACGCATTCTAGTTACGGCCTCTCAGCTCTTTTACGACAAGGGGTACAATTTGACGGGGAT
>JBCCSR010000025.1:0-14944 GCA_039199865.1 Bacteroidota bacterium | reverse complement strand
GATTTCACATAAAAAAATATATAATTTCAATAGTTTTAATATTTCCACGATGAAAATAGATCCTACGATTATCGAGAATTTAAGAGAAGACTATCGGGCCAAATCGCTCGATCGTGCTGATGTTTTGGCCGATCCCATTGACCAGTTTGGGCGTTGGTTTCAGGAAGCCCTTGATGCCCAGCTCCAAGAAGCAAATGCCATGACTCTGGCCACCAGTACCGCTACGGGAGTCCCGTCTGCACGGATTGTTTTATTGAAAGGCTTTGATGCCAATGGCTTTGTTTTTTATACCAATTACCAGAGTCGGAAGAGCCAGGAATTGATCGACAATCCCAAAGCAGCATTGGTATTTTGCTGGCTTGACTTGCAAAGGCAAATTCGAATTGAGGGAAGCGTCGAAAAACAAGCACCGGCACTATCCGAAAGGTATTTCCAGAGTCGACCAAAAGGGAGTCAGATTGGGGCCTGGGCCAGTCCACAAAGTCAGGTGATTCAGGATCGTCAAATATTGGAAAAAAGGGTAGAGGCCCTAAAGCTGGAATACGCCGAGGTAGACCAGTTGCCCTTACCCGACAATTGGGGAGGCTTTGTCTTGAAACCTAATTATCTAGAGTTTTGGCAAGGGCGTAGTAGCCGGTTACACGATCGCATAGCTTATACCCTAGAAGAAGGGCAATGGACAATTGATCGTTTGGCACCTTAAAGAGAAAGAGGCATTGTTAAGTGTGAATCTTGGATGGACAATTCACACTTAACAATGGATAGTGGATCCCTAGCAATAGTGATCGTAGGCTTGCTTGAGATTGGCGGCGATATGCTCGGCAGGCCGTCCTTCAATGTGGTGTCTTTCAATAAAATGCACCAAGCTACCATCTTTAAATAGGGCAATGGATGGAGAAGAAGGAGGATAGGGAAGCATGTATTGCCGTGCACGAGAGGTAGCCTCTTTATCAACGCCAGCGAAAACAGTAATGAGTTTTCCTGGTAACTTATCGTTGTTAATCGACATTTTTACGCCGGGACGTGCATTGGCCGCGGCACAACCACAAACAGAGTTGACTACGACTAAAATAGTTCCTTCAGTAGCGTCCAATACTGCATCAACTTCCGCAGCAGAAGTCAAACTTTGAAAACCGTGATCGGTCAGATCTTTACTCATCGGAGCAACCAATTCAGGTGGATACATATACAATAGATTTGTGTTATGAATTGCATCGAATTCGATGCAGTAAATATTTTTACGATTCCCAAAAAGGGTTTTGAAGTGTTAAAATTAAGGTTTTCTCAAAAAATTAACTCAAGAATTCTAAGCCAATATTGAATAAAAATCCGTATTTAATAATAAGAAGCGCGAACATCGCTTCAGCAATTTGACAGAGAATCCAATTTATAGAAGTATTTCAATGGACAAATTGTTCAATTCAACTCCTAAATTATAGCCATTATATAGCATTTTATTGCTTTTTAAGGTAATTTAAGAGAAAAACATTAAGATTCTGCCTAATGAAAAAGTTAAACTCCTGGACCGGGCTGCTAATGCTCCTGTTTCTCCTTTTACTTGCCTGTACCAACGACAAATTACCCGAACCTCAAACGGGGGGCTGTGACCCTGCTTTGGTTTACGACGGAGCAATCAAGCCCATTATTAATAATAGCTGTGCACTTAGCGGTTGTCATGACGCCAGTGGTGGTGGACCCGGTAACTTTTTAACGTATGAAGGAATGCTGGGATCACTCAATAACGGGGCAATTGAAACTCGTGTAGTCGTCCAACGCGACATGCCTATTCCGCCCGGAGAGTTGAGTGCAGAGGATTTGGAGACCATTAGATGTTGGTTGGATGCCGGTTTTCCCGAAAACTAAATTTGCTCACCTTGATTAGAATTTATTACGAATGATATTGTATGTAAGAAAATGGATCATTTGTTCCGACTCTGCTTCCCCCGTTCGCTTCAATGGCCTTCGGCGATTAGCCTGTGCGTGTTCATTGATTCGTAACAAAGCATCTCTTGTTCTTCCTCTACAAAACGATTCGTGATAAAGTCTATCTTAACAATCTTTTTTGATGAAAAACATCGTAACTATTCGACGGTTTCTAGCGCTCACCTTTGCTTTGGGCCTAGCATGGGCTAGTTGTGCTCAGGAATTTGCTCACCAGACCTTCAAGGATACTCGGGTGATCAATACCCCTTCGGTTGAGACCTTACAAAAACGGAAACTTGACTTTCGCATCAGCCACCGTTTTGGTGATTTGGCCGGAGCTAGTGGAGGGTGGCCTACTTTTTATGGTTTGGAAAATGCAGCAGATATTCTCTTTGGCTTTGAGTACGGGGTGACTGATCAACTGACGCTTGGCTTTTCTAGAACCAAAGGGGCAGGCCCATTAAGGCAATTGCTCAACGGATCAATTAAATACCGTTTGTTGAGACAACGGCGTGCAGGAGGCAATCCAATCAGTATAACCATTTATGCATTGTCTTCTTTTTCTACTTCTCCCAGAGTGGATGATCCCGAAGTACTCACTAGCTTTCCCAAAACGCTGCATCGAATGGCCAATCATATCTCGGTCTTGATTGGTCGTAAGTTCTCGGATCGCTTTTCCTTGCAAGTCATTCCCGGTTATACACACCGCAATCTGGTCCCTACTCAAGATGAAAATGGTTTGTTCAGCATGAGCTTTGCCACCCGCATTCAACTCTCCAAAGTCTTTGGTTTTATTTTCGACGGGACCTTCACTTTCTCGGATTTGCGAAACAGTGAAAATGGCTATTATCCCGCTTTGGGGGTCGGTATTGAAATAGAAACTGGAGGACACGTTTTTCAAATTAATTTGACCAATGCTACCGGAATTATGGAAACCGATTACATCCCCAATACGCGTTCAAATTGGGGCGATGGTCAGTTTCGATTAGGTTTTACGATTTCTAGGTTGTTCAACTTATAAGCGTTTGTAAAATTCAAGATGATGAAAAAAAGTATCTACCTTTTCGCTTTAGTATTGGTTTATGGACTACTGATTTCACTCACCTCTAATAGTACTTCTGACTTGATTGTCGAAGCCGATACGCCACTTTGGACGGTACTAGAAGAATTGGGTGCCGCACCTCCCAATCATAAAGTCAATGACGAACTTGATAAGGTCAGCGCAGAATTGGGAGAGAATATTGTTTTAAGAGGGGCTTCTAAAGGAAAGTTAGGTAAAGTGAAATTGCAGAGCAAACACTTTTTGTGCACCTCTTGCCATAATGTCCAGAAAGAAGATCCCGATCTCAAGATTTCGGATCCACAAGCTCGGCTATTGTATGCCAAAGAAAAAGGCATTCCCTTTTTACAAGCAACAACGCTTTACGGAGCAGTCAATCGCAGTTCTTTTTACAACGATGATTACGAAAAAAAGTATGGTGATTTGGTCAAACCCACTCGCAACAATCTCCGGGAAGCGATTCAGCTCTGTGCCGTGGAGTGTTCGCAAGGCCGTCGCTTAAAGCCTTGGGAGTTGGAATCGGTGCTGGCTTATCTTTGGACCTTAGAATTTAAAATGAAAGATTTGGATCTACCCAATGATCAAATGGAGGCGATACAAGCAGCACTCTCCTCGTCGACAAAAGCGGAGAAAGCGGAATGGATTACCTTTTTGAAAGCCCAATATTTGCAAGGATCTCCAGCCCATTTTACGGATGCTCCCGAAGATCGCAAGAAAGGATATGATTACACTGGTGACCCACAAAATGGGGAGTTGATTTACGAACTCAGTTGTTTGCATTGCCATGGAGAACAACGCTATTCGTTTTTTTATCTCGATGATTCCGGCCTGACTTTCAAATTTTTGAAAAAGCACTTTCGAAAACAGTCCCGAAAATCAACTTATCACGTCACTCGCTACGGTGCACCATCTTATCCGGGAAAGCGAGCCTATATGCCTCAATACACCATCGAGAGGATGAGCAATCAACAGTTGGAAGATTTGCGAGCTTATGTGGAAATGAAAGCCAAATAAAGGTCAAGGCAATGGCCAACCATATTTTTGCCAGTCTTCCTCGAAATCAATGTCGGACAATTCGGGAAGTAGCGCATAGCTCGCATTGAGGGCTTTTATCCGTTGGAGGGTTTCGGGAAAGACCGCCTCAGTGCTCCAGGCCATATTGGAAAAGAGTTTGGGGCTAAACTGGCGCATGCCCAGCAAATAATAGCCTCCGTCCATCGCAGGACCCACTACAAAGGCGTGTTGGTCAAGCAATTGAAACGCCTGCGTTAAAATATCTGGACTCAAGGAGGCACAGTCACTACCAATGATCACTACTTTTTGGTGGCTTTGAAAGGCAAGGGAAAAAGCCTGCTGCATACGTTCTCCCAGATCATTGCCTTGCTGTATGTACTTGTGAAAGTCATTGATGGGCCACTCGTCTTCTGCTTCGATAAAATTACTGTAAAAAAGCAAACGATTGGCCGATACTGACTGGGCAACTTTGCAAGTATGCGCCATAAGCGCACGATAAATCTGCAAGGCTTTTTCTGCCCCTACCGTATTGGCCAACCGCGTTTTTACTTTTCCTTTTTCTGCGTTTTTGATGAAAATCAAAAGAGCAGCATCGTCATTATTCTTCTTCTGCATCCTCGTCTTCCTCTTGCTTTTTCTGCTCGCGTTCCCGAATACGCATGCCTTCTTTCAACTTTTTGGAGACGGCAGAGTAGGGGCCAACCACCACCACATCTCCTTCCTCAATACCGGATAAGACTTCGATATAAGTATCATCCTGAATACCCGTTTTCACTTCTGCCATGTGAGCAGTATCTCCTTTCATGAGGAAAACGACTTCCTTGATTTCTTCTTCTTCTTCATTGTTTTTTGCCTTTTGATCTTCTCGGGTGGTTACGGCTTGGATTGGAATACTCAAAATGTCTTCAACTGTATGGGTATTGATTTCGACGGAGGCAGACATGCCTGGACGGAATGCAAAGCGTTGGTTTTGGCTAATCAAATCTCGGTAGGAGTTGGGATCAATACGAACTTTGACCACAAAGTTGGTCACCTGATCGGTGGTTAGGGAATGCGGGCTGCTGTTGGTCGCAGAGTTGGCAATCTCCGTAACCACTCCTTTAAATTCTCGATCGATATAAGCATCTACTTCAACTTTCACTTTATCCCCCAGAGAAACGCGAAGCACATCAATTTCACTGACATCTACCTGAACTTCCATGGCATTCAAATTGGCCAAGCGCATCATTTCTGTCCCCTGCATTTGCAGGGTTCCAACCACGCGTTCTCCTTGTTCAACATCTAGTCGGGAAATGATGCCATTGCTTGGAGCATAGATATTGGTTCTGCGTAGACTGGTTCGTGCTTCTTTGAGAGAGGCTTCCTGGCTTTTGACGGAAAAGCGCGCAGCTTCTACCGATTGCTTATCTGCTTGCAAACTGGCTTCTGCCGATTGGAGGCTAGCTTTGTTTGACGCGAGATTGGCTTGCAAGCCTTCGTAGTCGGCGCGAATGTTTTCGAAATCTGCATCTGAAATGATGCCGTCAGTGTGTAATTTTTTGTTTCTATTAAAATTGATCTCCCCACTTTTGATTTGGGCTTCAATTTGTCGGACTTGAGCTCTTGCTTGATCGACTTGTGCCTCAGATCGAACGATTCCCGCCGTGGCATTGGCTAGGTTCGCCTTCATATTATTGACGCTGGCTTCTTGTCTTTCTACCTGAGAAAGGTAAGCATCTGGATCAATTTTGGCCAGCAACTGGCCAGCCACAACTGAGTCGCCCTCTTCTACGAGCAATTGGACGATCTCGCCGGAGACATCCGAGCTAATCTTAACCTCCGTTTCCGGAAATACTCTTCCACTGGCAGAGACAGATTCTTTGATTGTCCTGGTGTCTGCCTTTTCAATTTTGACGGCTTCTCCCCGGGGTTTTCCTTTGCTTTTGTATACTGCAGCAACGAGCAACAGTGCAATTGCAGCAACCAGCAGGATCAATAAATTTTTATTTGTTCGTTTTGCCATTGTTTTGTTTGATTAACAGACATTTTGGCGGATTCTGCTTTCTTCCTTCCCATGCATATTTGGCAAAATGGGTTGGAGATCCCTGAAAAGAGAATCGAAGACCCAATGTCTTTTATTTGAGGTTTTAATTACCTTAAGGTAATCTTTTTACCCTGATAAAAATCAACCACCTTGAGGGAATATAGATAATTGTATTTTGCGATAATTAGATCAACTTCAGACTGATCCAAATTGTTTTTGGCCGTGGTAAATTCAAAAGTATTGACTGCTCCGAGTTGGTATCTTTTCTCCGTATTGCGGTAAGTATCTTTGAGGGCTGCTACGGTCTTTTCTGAGGCTTCAAATTGCTTTTTATTGGCTCGGGCATTGGCAATGGCTCTTTGGATATCGGTCTTCAACTGTTGTTTGTTTTGTTGACTGGTGATTTGTCTGTTGAGAACATCCAACTTCGCTCTTTCCATCGCGATCTTTGTTTGATTTTGATTGTAGATGGGAATGTTGACCGAGACGCCAATGCCCTGACCGAAGTTGTCATTCAACTGATTGAAATAACTTCTTCTTCCAAATACTTGATCTACTTTAGTTGGGAATTGTACGGCGGCATTAGAGCCATTGATCAACGTGGGGATGGCATCATCAAAGGCATCCGTTCCTTCATCGAGCAATTCGAGTACCTGATTGGAATAAAAAGAGTTGACATTGGCAAAGAAGCGGACGGATGGAAGGCGTAATGATTTGGCAATGTCGATTCCCAATTCAGAACTTTTGACATTCAACTCATCTCTACGAATCATGGGTTGATTGTTCAATGCTTTATTGTAAACGGCATCCAAAGTATACGCTTCTGGATTGGCATTTCCCGGGATGACGACTGATGGTTTTTCCACTTGAAACTCATAATCTGGTTTGAGTTCCAGCAATTGTTTGAGATTGAGGTAGCTAATTTCTACGGCATTTTGCTGACTGACGATGGCTTGTTCATCCCTAGCGATTTGGGCGATGATTTCGAGCCGTTCGCTCTGTGGGCGAGTTCCCGCTTGGATCAATTTATCGGTTTGCTCCAGCTGAGCCTGGGTTTGTTCGAGTCGCTTATCGGCATTGGCAAGTGCTTCCTCATCGAGTAAAACTTGTAGATAGGCTTGAGCCACTTGCAAGGCAATATCCGTTTTGATTTGTTCGGTATTGGACTTGGCTGCCTCTACGGCAATTCCACTCTGTTTGATGGTATTTCGAATCCGTCCACCGTTGTAGACCGTAATTCCACCATTGATGGATAGGGAGTTGGATCCGATGGTTTGGGAAACGAACTGGTTGGTTACAGGATCAATGGTACGACCAAAACTTACATTTCCACTGGTGGAAGCATTGAGGTCGGGATAGCGAGCGTTTTTGCTTTCTTGTTCGGTCAATTGGGCTTGTTCGACACTATTCTCTGCTTGTTTGACTCGGAGACTATTTTGTTGGGAGTATTGAATACACTTTTCTATTGTCCAGGTCTCTTGACCAAAACTCAGCGTACAACAAAGTGCCATTAGTAAAATAGTGCCAGTTAATTTTTGAAACATAGCTTAAATGGGTTTTAATAATTAATGCAATAGTAAGGTTCACTCCTCCAAAAGGACTAATATTTTATATCAAGGGTTGCGAATCATGGATAAAATGAATCAAAAATAGGATTTTATCCGGTATCCCAAAGTCCTTCTCCTCTAAGATCTTGAGCTTGAAAAGTAAATTGTTCTTCTCCATTCGGTCCCTCCCTATCCAAAATCTAAAATGTTAGCTTGATCCAGCAGTGTTTGATAGGCTGACCCCGCCATTCAGCTCAATTTCCTTTTAAATACTCTTGTGCCGGATTGCTTACAATCCATCCAGTATTTTTCCTTTTAAAGCTCTTTTTAGGCTTGAATGATTAGGAGCGGACCTCCCCAGGTAATTTTCATGGCTGGTAAAGTCGTTTAAGCGAATTGGACATTATGGTGGTATTGATAAAAAGGCTTAACTGACTTTTCCCGTACTCTTTGATGAATCAAAGAGCATTCCGCTTCGTTCTTTTCAAAGTAATTTCAAGAACTGAGGCGTCAAAATAAGAGGAAATTTAATAAAAAGGGAGCTTTGTCCCATTTTTCTAGGGTCTTGAATCAAAATTATGAATGCTTACCAATCGATCATAGCGTTGTCCAAAAGGGCGATAATAGACCAAAATCGAATATTGATTTTGAGTTTGGTAAGCATCTCCTTCCAGTTCTGACAAAATAAAATGGGAACTGTTATTGGGTACATAAGCGTAGGCATAGTCGTAAAATCCCTCTTTCAATAATCCCTTGGTCAGATAACCAGGGAGGGTAGGATTGTAAGCCATACGAAATTCCTCCTGGAGCTGCCAATCGGTAAAACCACCAACGACATAGACTTCTCCATCGTAGTACTCCGTGTTAGAACGCAAGGAAAACAGGACTTCCGCATAATCACCTCTGAGATTTGGATTATTCGTTTGCAGCGATTCGATGATGTAATTGCCATCTAGATCGACGTTGGAGGAGTAAGGGCTGTAGGCCCTCGATTCATCGGGTATGATGGTGACCTCATAAAAATCGTCTCCTTCGATCAATTCGAGAATGCCTTGCTGTAGGGATCGAAAAGTACGGATGTCCAAAAAGCGAAACTCCTTTCCCGCTGGAAACAGTACTTTGTTTTGATGATTGTAAACAATGCGTTCGTCTCTTACAAAGACGGGTTTTAAATCAAAAATAGCATTGTCCCAACGATGATTTTGCTGAACAACAACGCGAATCTCTTTATCTGGATTATTAATTTTGATGTCTTTGTGGATGACCTCAAAATCAAACTCATGATGGGTTTCTCGATTACTGACCATCGCAGTGGGGGTCAACTTAGCAGCCACATCCATAATTGGATCGACCACCATAAAGCGGCGCGTAAAGGCCAGGCGCTTCTCATCCTCATCTTCGTATACTTTTAGCAAATAGTTGCCTGAAACCGTCCAGTTGACATCTTCATTTGGCAACACCAAATCGTAATGCGTGTAAGGCATCAAAGTATTGAATGAAAAATTGTATTCATCAATGTCTCCCTCGGGAAAACCATCTAGATAGTCGAGTTCATCGATATCGGAAGGCGTCCAATCGACGTTGCAATGGACAATACTGTAGACATAGTTTTTGGCTTCTTCGTCCAAATCATCGAAGGACAAAATCAAACGGGCATTGCCATTTAGGGGAATGATGGGAGGAGAAATGGGTAAGGAATTGGGATAGAACTGAATGGATTTGATATTGTCCAGAAAAACCTGTTCTTGGTAGTTGATTGACTCCTCTTGTGCATTGACGATGGGAGGAATCAAGACGGCCAGGGTGACCAATAGCGTTTTAGTCAATAGTGGAAAAAAAGAATTGTATTTTTTGCTTTGCATAAGTTTTTGTTTGAATCCTTATTTTGCTGGGCTGGTCCATTTTGAATTGGCTAAGCGAAATCGCCAAGGCCAAGCTGCACATTCCTCGGCGTAGGCCACCCCAACTCGCGGACTAGCAATAATGTCTTTTTCTTTGGGAGGGGCAACACCTTCTGACAACCAAATTGGGCTATCGGGATCGTAAAGACAAAGTCCAGTGTGGCGTGTATGAATGCCCAACGCCTTAGACATAACGCCGGGGCCCGCAGTTAATTGTGGTTTGATCCGTTGGAAATTTCGTCTTTCCAGCATGATGGGGAGATTTTCGATGGGCTCAATTGCTCGGATCAATACCGCGTGAGGCATATCCTTTTGGGCACTTACAACATTGAAGAGATGGTGAATGCCGTAGCAGAGATAAACATAAGCAAGGCCTCCTTCGGCAAACATGGGTTCGGTTCTAGCCGTACGTCGATTTTTGTAAGCATGGCAAGCTTTATCGTCAGGCCCACGGTAAGCCTCCGTTTCGACGATCATCCCTGCACAGGTCTGACCGTCGAAATGGGTATATAAATATTTCCCCAATAATGCTTTGCTCAAGCGAACGACATCCGTATCGAGGTAAAATTCACGTGCTAGTCTGGTACGCTTTAATGGTTTCACCTTACCTGCGGGAATAGTTAGGAGCTTCTTTTGTAATGGTAATATTGTGTGGATGACTTTCTGCGAAACCAGCCGAGGTGATCTTCACAAACTGAGCCTCCTGCATTTTGCTAATGTTTGGCGCACCGCAATAGCCCATTCCGGCTCTCAAACCACCAATGTATTGGATCATTACTTCGGCGAGGGTTCCTTTGTAGGGAACACGGCCTTCAATTCCTTCGGGGACTAATTTTTTAATGTCGTCTTCTACATCTTGGAAATAGCGATCTTTTGATCCTTTTTGCATGGCTCCCAAGGAGCCCATCCCTCGATAGATTTTGAATTTACGGCCTTCATAGATGATGGTTTCCCCAGGTGCTTCTTCCACACCAGCAAACAATGAACCGGCCATAATGGTACTGGCACCGGCAACAATGGCTTTGGCGATATCGCCAGTGTAGCGAATGCCTCCGTCTCCAATGATGGGTACCCCACTTCCTTTAATGGCCGTTGCTGCTGCGTTGATGGCCGACAATTGTGGCATTCCAACACCCGCTACAATTCTCGTAGTACAAATACTGCCTGGACCTACGCCGACTTTGATGCCATCGGCACCCGCTTTGACGAGTGCTTGAGCACCCTCCCCTGTAGCTACATTTCCACCGATGATCTGGAGGTCCGGGAAATGAAGCTTTACGTTGCTCACTGCATCTAGTACCCCTTTGGAATGTCCATGAGCAGTATCGATACAAATAACATCTACGGATACATTGACCAAAGCCTGGACCCGTTCCAGCATATCACGCGTTACTCCCACTGCGGCACCCACAACCAGGCGACCGTAAGAATCTTTACAGGAGTTGGGATAATCTTTGACCTTCATGATATCTTTGTAGGTAATCAAACCGGCCAACTTATTGTCTTTGTCGACAACGGGAAGTTTTTCAATTTTATGTTTTTGTAGAATATCTCGGGCTTGTTCCAGGGTGGTTCCCATTGGCGCCGTAATTAGATTGGTAGCCGTCATTACTTCCCTTACAGAACGTTGATGATGGGTTTCGAAACGGAGGTCGCGATTGGTGAGAATACCAATTAAAGTATTGTCGTTATCGACGATGGGAATGCCTCCAATTTTATGCCTGCTCATCAGTTCTAGAGCATCGCCTACCAAGGCATTGTCAGGCAAGGTAACCGGATCGATGATCATTCCGCTTTCTGATCGTTTTACACTTCTTACCTGCTCGGCTTGGTGTTCGATGGACATGTTTTTGTGAATGATTCCGATACCCCCCTGTCGGGCGATCGCAATGGCCAACTTATTATCGGTCACCGTATCCATAGCTGCGGAGACGATGGGCACATTGATCTTAATTTCGCGGGTAAGTTGTGAACTGATGTCGACTTCTCGTGGAAGAACCTCCGAAAAGGCAGGGACTAAGAGGACATCATCATAGGTAAGTGCTTCGCCAAGGAATTTGTTTTGGCTCGTTAACTTTGGTACTTTTACTGTTTCCATGCGCAAAGTTAGTATATTTAAAAAAAAGAAAAAGTTATTTGCAGTTAAATTTTTATTTTACCTTTTTCATCAGCGTATGGAATGCTATTTTACTCCCATTTCTTTAAGTACTAATTTATGATCAACGTTTTCGACGATACCTATTTTATGAAGCAGGCGCTAATGGAGGCGAGGAAAGGCTATGAGCGGGGAGAAGTTCCCGTTGGAGCGGTTGTGGTTTCCAATGGACAAATTATTGCCAGAGCGTACAACAATACAGAGCAACTTGGAGATGTGACGGCTCACGCAGAGATCATTGCGCTTACGGCTGCTGCC
Organism: Bacteroidota bacterium; assembly: GCA_039199865.1. GTDB lineage: Bacteria > Bacteroidota > Bacteroidia > Chitinophagales > Saprospiraceae > JALZUU01. Next base: position 3,063 of record JBCCSR010000025.1, on the reverse strand, counting down.
GAACATTTAGGGAGTAAATACCTCGATGATTGTACCATGTATGTCACGCTCGAACCCTGTGCCATGTGTGCTGGTGCTTTAGCTTGGGCTCAGCTAGGAAAGCTGGTCTACGGAGCTAGCGACGATAAAAGGGGATTTATGCAATTTGGCAAGCGCATGCTCCATCCCAAGACCAAGGTGGAGTTTGGCATCATGATGGAAGAGTGTGCCCAATTGCTTAAAGATTTTTTCAACTTACGGCGCAAAGAAGATTTTACGGTTTAGTGATTCCTCAAGGAGCGCCTATTGATCTGTTTTCTTCTGTACCCAACCATTTTCCTGTGAAGGGTCCTGCTCAATCTTTTCAAAAGTCAAGGTCTCCACTTCATTTTCCACTTGCAATTCCAATCGGTAAATGGCTGCTGGTAGTCCTACTAAATCGATACGGATTTGATTTGATCCAATCATTAAAGGCATGATTTCCATTTGCAAAACATTGCCTTTCCAGTCTAGTAAGCTGTAGCTCAGCTGGTCCTCCAATCGGGAGTCTACCCGAACTTCAAAGTAGTCTTTGGCCGCAATGGCAGACATGCGGGTAACCATAAAATGATTGCTAGTCGATTTGTTGACCGTCAATACGTCCGAGAAACTGTAGGTCCCTGTATGGTTGATTTGTCGAAGTCGATAGAAAACCCGTTCTGCTCCGGGACCAACATCTAGAAAACTATACGCTTTTGGCTGATTGGATTCTCCTGCTGCCTTGATGGCGCCCAGGTTGACAAAGTGAAGACCATCGGTTGATTTCTCTACGATGAACATCAAACTGTTTTTCTCCTCGCTGGTCGACCAGTTGAGTAAAATACCGACAGCAATGGGTGCTGCTTCAATGCTTTGCTCGTAGGTGCAATCTGCAAAAATTTTGTCGGAATTTAGTGTCCAACACAAAATTAGTAGGAAACTGTGGAACAGGCAGGAAAGAATTGTTTTTTTCATGAATACCCCTCATTTGATGGTCAATAAAAGCTACGCTTGGTGATGCTGTGTGCAGTGTCATTTTGCCAGACGACATTCAGCGATCACCCTAAAAGTGATCGCTGGATGCGTAGATTCAATTGAGGGGTACTGGTAGGTGAAAATGTTATCCACCACTACGTTGCTTTTCGCTAGCAACGTTTTCTTTACGTTTGATTTCGTCATCAATTTTTCGAATGACTAGGACTTCTTCTTCATCTTTCATTTTCAGACGAATAAAATAAGTCCCTTCTTTTTCATCTTCCAGATTAAAAGACAAATCGTTGAGGCCAAACTCTAAGTTCTTTTGGCCACTGCTAATGACTTCGCCATTTTTATTGGTCATTTGGTACTCCAATTGTCCGTCATCCAAAGCATCGATGGACAATTTGAATAATTTGTTGGTGGTCGTATTGGTCATACTGACGACCATATACAAATTAGACATTTCTTTTTTGACCATGACTGTTTGGGAAAAACTAGCAGTACCGTCGGCATCCATCTGGCGTAGACGATAATACATCTTTTTGTCATTGACACCGATATCCATAAAACGGTAGCCCGTTTTAATTTTTGAAATACCGGCCGCATCTACGACTCCAATGTTTTGATAATCAATGCCATCTACAGAGCGTTCGACGACAAACATTCGACTGTTTAGTTCTTCCGAGGTACTCCATTCGAGCATATTCCCGATTTGGTGTTCAATACCTGATAATGGAATGGCATAAGTTACAGTGGCACTGAGCGGCTGGCTCATCCAGCAAAAAAGCAAAAGCAATGCTGAAAAACGACCAAAGTAATTAGGTGATTGGTGGTTGTTGTTTCTCATAAGTAATAAATATGTGTTTTCTCAAATTTATAGCTGCTTTCTAGACTTGGAATCGCTCTTTAGATCAATAGGAAAAGTCAAAATGGGGGAGGAAGTTCTGCTTCTTGAGCATTACTGATTTGTGCGTTCTCCAAGATACTTTGCTCTGTCTACTAAAAATGAAAAGTTAAGGAGGAAACTGTGACGGGCAAAGCTGTTAATTTCGCGTTAAAGCAGGGGTGGACCGTAGTTTCAGGCGTCATATTTGTATATATTTCAAAACAATTCAATGTTTAAAAATTTAGACAAATCCTACATCTATGAAAATCTCAAGAAGCATTTTTTTTCTAGGAGTACTTCTTTTTACCATGAACGCCTGTAGCCCTCGACTTTCCCCTTTCACTCAACGTCTTTATGACGACAATAATTGGACCGAAACTGATTTGAAGCGCATTCAATTTTATCTTTCCCAGGATATTACCTTACAAAGAGAAGCAACAAGTGGCCAATCTACCATCGAATCTGGAGAAATTAAAATGGTAGACGGTAGAAAAGTGGAAGAGGTAGTCGTCCGCAAGGGAACCCCGGGTGTTTTGATTTTTATGCCCAAGAGAAATCGTTTGGCGGTAAGTTTTGAAAGTAGCGGTGATGATCGCTATTTGATGTTTGGTCCCAATCCCAAAGCTGGCAATCGCTATGTCTTATTGGCTTCCGATTGGAAAAGGCGCCGAGGAAAAGTGACCTATGATGGAAAAGCCTATTTCACTCCATCGGAAAGTGCTTACGCTGCATTGATGGTCGATTTGAAAAAGGTTCGAAAAGTTTCGGTCAAATCTCGTACTGCCAAAGGTAGAAAGATTGATTGATGGGTAAAGCCAATCAATCTTTTGTTATGGCCTCCATCTTGGCTAGCTTTTCCAGTAGCCAAGTTTTGTTCATCACCATTTCTTTATCGCTGATTTGCTTGCCGAGATAGGTCGTTTTCTTGAGAAAATCTTTCTTTGAGAGCGTTGATCGTTTATTGACCAACAGCATCCGTCGAGTTGTGGACGATAAAAGGGGAGTTGGTACAAACCAGTCAGTACCATTTATCGAAAGGGGGCCACCAATTACGACTAGATTACACGGGCTACAATAATGGCTTGTACTTGCTCTGACCACTTTGGTCATTTTTTCTTTATTCCACCTTCCTTAGTCGCGGTTTACCCCTTTGAGGAAAGGAACAAATCGAAAGGAGGCGAATACCTCTTTTTTGAATTGAG
>JBCCSR010000024.1:0-15247 GCA_039199865.1 Bacteroidota bacterium | reverse complement strand
CTCAGAATGTTAGCGATTTCTTTGTGATCATACCCTTCCAACATATAAAGTGTAAATACGATTCGATAGCCATCCGGCAATTGCATCAGGGCATGATTAACAGCCTGTACATTATAAGCCGGTTCTGTCTCATCGTAGGTTTCGACAAAGCTCTTGGTATGCCTTTCCTGTAATTCTTCAATTTCCAGGCGTCTTTTTTTCAGAAAGTTGATACAGTTGTTGACTACAATTCGCTTTATCCAAGCTCCAACGGATGATTGATAACGAAAAGTATCCAACTTTGAAAATATCATCACGAATGAGTTCTGCAGCACATCCTCTGCATCCAGTTCATTCCTGAGCATTCTGAGGCACACATTATACATCGCCTTTGAATAAAGTCGGTATAGCTCAAATTGTGCTTGTCGTTTGCCTAGTTTACAGGATTCAACAATATCTCGATGTATGTTGTTGTATTCCAATTACTGTAAGTTCGTTTGATATTAAGGACACCGCCCCATTTACAGGGTTGCACCTTTTTTCTACATTTGTCTGCCTTATTTTGTTAAAAAAAAGCAAAAATGGCCCGCTCCATCCTCGATTCTTTACTTTTTCACTATTGGGGGCCTTCAAAATTAAAGAATTTCTCTAAAAGTCGATTTGCTTTCAAGCAAAAAGGGAGCAATCGCCCACTGCAATTGCTCCCCTCTCAGAATATCTTTTATTTCAATATTAATTCTTATTCCTCCGATCGATCACTTTTGGTCCACTATCTTCATAACGAACATCTAAAGGAGTATCGATAGCAGTAACGCGCACCTCTGTTCGACGGTTGTACTGATGTTCTTCTTCCGAACAGTTGACTCCATCAGAACATTTATTCCGTAAGTTTCCTTCCCCAAATCCAAGAGCGGCAATTCGACTGCCGGCAATACCTCGTGAAACCAAGTATTCTTTTGCGGAAGCGGCTCTACGATCTGAGAGGCGCTGATTGTACTGGTTGGAACCTCGAGCATCGGTATGAGATCCCAACTCAATTTTCATGCTGGGATGTTGCCTCATCAAAGCCAAAAGTTCATCCAACTCTCTCGCCGCCCCGGTACGAATGTAGGACTTATTAAAATCATAGTAAATGTTCTCCAAAACGATAACAGAACCGGAGGTCAATCCAGTTGGAGTAGTACTTGTATTGCCGAGTGGCGAAAGCATTAAGGTGGCACTTAGCGGCCCACTGTTGCTGGCCGTACTTAGCTTTTCGTATTCACTGGTATAATTTTCTTTACTTCCTTTTACCATATACTCACAGCCAGGAGGTAGGCAATAGGTAAAATTCCCTTGAGCATCGGTACGAACAATTTCCTCGGACCCCTCACAACCACTCCAAATAGCCACCAGGGCATTGGGTATATTCGCATTGGTCGTTTTGTCTTTCACGACTCCAGTCAGATCCGCACAGGTTCTTCTTCCCAATGGGACTTCAATGGTCGGTGCTCCTGTATTACCGATGGTAGAATAGACGACCTCTTTACTGGCATATCCGTCTTTACTGACCAAAATGAGGTATCGACTTTCGCCCAAAAACTCGTGAATGGCTTGGCCTTGGGCATCAGAGACTTTGTCTGGTGCTCCAAGCTGACTGGCGTCTTTACGAACCAGTTTAAAAACCAATTCGCTTGAACCATCTTCGACAGGCATCAATATGGCTTCATATAAATCGTTCCCATTGCCCACAAAGCCATCAGAGGTCCGCTCAAAAATGCGAATGTCCGCCCCGGAAATTGCATCACTAGTAGATTCGTCAAAGACCGAAATGGTAGTGTTAAAGCTCAGTGGAGTGGTTCTCCCCCAAATGCCATCAGGAGCTTCAAATAGATAAATATCATCCTTCCCTCTTCCACCCTCTCGGTCAGAAGCAAAATAGCCCGTGGTACCCGTGGGATCTAAAATGAGTCCAAGGTCATCTCCCGTCGAGTTGAAGGGTTCTCCCAAATTGGTGGCTTTTCCCCATTTTTTTCCACTCAAATCGATCATGTACAAATCTAAGCCACCAGCTCCAGCATAGCCGTTCGAGGCGAAAAAGAGGTTGCCACTACTATGGATAAAGGGAAAAACTTCATTTTTTTCTGTATTGATCTCTGCTCCCAAATTAATGGGCTCCGACCAGCCATCAGCCATGCGCTCTACTACCCACAAATCCATTCCTCCAAGCCCCCCTTCTCGGTCGGATGAGAAGTAAAGTTTTTTTCCATCAGCAGAAAGCGTTGGATGGCAAGAAGAAAAATCATCGCTGTTGAAAGACAATTCTTTAATGTCTTCCCAGTCACGCTCCCCTTTTTGAGCCTCGTATATCTTGAGATGGACTTTTCCGTTGGCTCCCGCTTTGCTTACTCCTTTCCGCAAATTGTTGCGCGTAAAGTATACGGTTGCACCATCACGACTAAAAGTAACGGGACCTTCGTGCAACTGAGAATTCATCTGTACCGAAAACTCTTTGGGCTTGAGTGGCAAACCATTGCCATCAGACTCCGCATAGAACAATTCGAAAAAGGTCTCGTCGATATTGTCGTCTCTCAACCCTTGCGTACGGCGAGAGGTGGCGAATACGATACCATTTTGATAAAAAGTCGGAGAAAATTCGAGCTGGGTCGTATTGATGGCATTGGCATTAATGACCTTCACCGATCCTCCTTTTTCGTATAATTTCTTCGCTGCTTTGGTCTTTGAAGTTTGTTGAGCCTGCATGGCTACCGCAAGCAAGCAACAGAAAGAAAATAAAAGTATTCTTTTCATATTTTTCATAGGCTAGCTTTTTTTAATTTGCCCTTGAACAGCTTCCTAAAAATAAAGTCATGCCGCTCTTTTATCCGAAGGAATAAACGTTGCAGTAGCATGACTTTATTTTTTACTTTAACAAAATTTTTGATTCATACGTACAAGTACTCTTTACGGAGGAAAGATTTAGTAGTTGCACGAATTCAATATTGTCCTTTTTTTCATTAGAAGAATCTTGGGTTGACAATGTCTTCTCCTTCCGATTTTCCGAAGCAATAGCGTAAAATAGCTTCCAAACTTCCGCTATTGTAATCTTTCAACTCTGTTAAACCAATGTCGTAAGAAAGGCCAAACATCACATTGTCCGTCACATAAGCAGACAAAAGTAAATCGATTGACTCCACCGCATTTTCAGATCCTGAACCCGCTCGATAGGTCACGCCAAAGGTGTATTTCTCGTTGAAGATAGCGCTTAAATTGAGGTCGGCATCCAAAGGAGAGTTGTCAGCGTACTTGACCAGTAATTGAGGTTGTAATTTGAAAGTCTTACTGACATCGATCAATAAACCAGCCATTGCGTAGACATGCTCTACTTCTTTACCAAGTACTCCAGAAATATCGTTAAAATCAATGTTATTCTTGAGCAAACGAGGGACCGAAACCCCTAGATAAAACTTGGGCGTATGATAGTACAAACCCGCTCCAAAGTTGGGTACCATTTTACTTTGCTCTCCAACCGGAATTCCACCATCTGTTTCGATGGCTTGGGTGCCCGACAAACGAGTGTCCGAATAATCATTGCTGATGTATCGAATTGATCCTTGTACGCCCAGGCCAAGCGTACCACGGCCCAAACGGACTCGATAAGAATAAGCCCCATCGATGTTGATACGATTTTGAATACCGATTTTTCGACTGGTCAAATTCAAACCGACCCCAACTCTCTTATTGAGTAATGGGGCATCAAAAGACACGGTAATGGTTTTTGGAGCTCCATCCAAGCCAATCCACTGATTTCGATAAATTGCGGTAATGCATGGTGCATCATAACTACCTGCATATCCTGGATTAAAACTCAGCTTATTGTACATAAACTGGGTATATTGTTGCTCTTGCTGAGCAAAACAAAGGATAACTGCACAACAAAAAACGGCAGTTGTAATTATCTTTTTCATATTATTTCTTTTTCGAAATTTGAAATATTGCTATCAATTGAATTAAGCCCAAGGCCGGATTGCTCCGGCCTTGGGTAACGATGGAAATTACCGTTCTAATACTACAAATCCTGCTTGTGGAGTTTGACCATTTCCAAAGTCAACCACAAAATAATAGGTTCCTACGGGCAGTTGTTCTCCGTTATACAAACCATTCCAATTGTTGGTATAGTTAACAGATCGGAAAACCTCATCTCCCCATTCGTTGAAAATGGAGACGGTATTGCCCGTAAAGTTATTTCCACCCAAACAAGGGATAACAAAGAAGTCATTGACTCCATCATCGTTGGGGGTAATGATCGTTGGTATATCACAAGATGCATCTTCGCCCACGGTCAAGCTAACGGTGGCAGTTGCACAAATATCTGGACAAAATTCACTACATACCGTGTAAGAAAATTCATCAGTTCCGACATATCCAGTATTGGCAGTGTAGAGATAATTGCCATTACCTAAATCCTCTACTGTTCCATTGCTCGGCGTTGAATTACGTACCAATTCTACCGATCCAAAGTATTCGTCGTTGGCGGTAACATCAAAACTTTGGCTACCATTAAATGGTACGGTAACCGCATCTGCATTGGCAATTGGTGCCGCTTCTAAAGTGACAATGACTTCATCACTTGAACTTCCACAGGCACCATTGTCCAAGGTCCAAATGAAGGAGGCATCACCAGTCCCTAAACCTTGAACGACTGTGTTTGGACTATTGGGCGATACAATCGTTACGCCATCAACTGTAGTTGACCAAGTCCCCACTCCACCCGATGGAACGGTGGCATTGAGTTGAACCACATCTACTCCACATTCGGAAATATCGATACCCGCAAAAGCAACTTCATTGTTGACTTCAACCGATACTTCTACTTCATCAGTAGAGAAATTACCACAACCAGGGTTGCTCAAAGTCCAAGTAAAGGTATATTCGTTTGGATTATCCAAGCCTGTAATTTGAGTGTTTGGATCAGTAGGGTCAGCAATAACCACGCCTGCTGCTGATTGAGAGGCCGGCTGGGTCCAAACGCCACTTGTTCCTATTCCCGCCGCAGTCGCATTTAGTGTCGTACTATTGTCATTACAAATCGAAATATTCAAACCTGCATCAGCTTGCATTCCAATTTGATTGACACTGATGGCAATCTCATCGGAAGAGTAAGCTCCACAAGCACCATTAGACAGTGTCCACAAGAAAGTATAGTCTGCTCCATCCGTCAGACCACTGATGATGGTGTTGGCAGAGCTCGGGTTAGAAATCGTTAGTGTGGGTCCACTGGTCTGTGTCCATTGCCCAGTTCCAATGGTTGGAGCAGAAGCATTTAGGGTTACCGATTGTCCTCCACAGACCGAGATGTCTTCGCCGGCGAAAGCCAGATCACTTGGTACCGTATTCATGGTCACTGAAGTAGGCACAGAGATGATCGAAGAACAACCATCCAGGGTAGCGATGACATAAAAATCAAAGGTTCCATCTCCAAATCCTGTAAAGTCATCTAAAATGAAATTCAAGGAAGTGGAAGGACCAAACAGTGGCTCATTGGTTTGTGCATTAAACCAAGTGTAAGAGGCGCCAGCAGTTGCTGTTGCCGGAACAATGGATAAGGTCGTTGAAGCATTTGCCTCATCGATACATACTGCCCCTTCACTAACAATGGTTGGTGCGTCTGGTGCATCGTTGACAACGACATTCACCGGAACAGAGAAGGAGGAAGCACAACCATTGATCAAAATCCGAACAGAGTACGTTCCTTCGTTGTCTTCCGTTGCATTAAAAATAACGGGGTTAAATACGTCAGAAGTAAAACCTGCTGGTCCAGTCCATTCGTAGGTTGCATCCGGAATCATCATCGTCGTCAATTCAATGGTCGATCCCGCACAAACTGGAGAAGCAGCACTTACGGTCGGCGTACTTGGTACTGGCGTCACCGTCACTTGAATGACCGCCGATTGGTTAGAGGGACAGCCGTCAACCATGACTTCCACACTATAATCTCCTGTATCTCCATCGGTCACGGGGAAAATGGTTAGCGATGGAATAGAAGTCGTCTGCGTACCATTGGGCGTAGACCAAGTGTATTCAACTGAAGTTCCAACGTATCCGTCGGTCGTTAATGTCAGTACTTCTCCTTCACAAAGTCCTCCATTACCACTAATAGTAGGCGTAATTGGAGCATCAGAAACATTAACGACGGTAGTCATCGCCGGAGAAGCACAGCCCGCACCATTGGTCACCACTAGGGTATAAGAACCATTGTCTATAGACGTCCCATTAGGCAAGGTAGGCATTACATCTACGGAAGAAAAGCCATTGGGTCCAATCCATAAATAAGTATAACTACCATCGTCCGGTGGGAAAACCGTCGCTGCAAGGAAGATATCATCTGCTCCCGTAACACAGGCCGCTCCCGTATTGCTAATCGCAGTGATTCCAGGTTCAGTGGTCACCGCAACATCCGTGGAAGCAGAGTTGCTACAACCCGCAGAAGTAGTTACGATAACGGTGTAAGTTCCAGGTACTGCCGGAGCAGTAGCGATCTGATCGAGAGAGCTGTAGCCATTGGGTCCGGTCCATGCATAAGTAGCTCCGGGAATAGCCGTTGCTGATAATTGAACGGTACCTCCCTCACAAGTGGGTCCGTTGTTTACTGCTTGAACAGCAGCAGCAGATTCAACAAATAAGGTAACCGCCAAAGACATGTCCGAATCGCATCCGCTAGTGCTCACAAACAAAGTGTAGTCACCAGCATCTGCAGCGGTTAAATCCGTTAAGGTCAATGAAGGAGTTGTTGTCACCTGAGTTGAAAAGTCAGGAGCCACCCAAGTATACAAGTCCGCATCAAATATGTTCGTCGTCAAGGTAACACTTTCCCCATCACAGACCAGACCATTGCTGATCGATAGGATGGGCGTGGTGGGTTTGTCTGTAACATTTACTGTAGTTGTGGCTGCATCACTCGGACAGCCATTAGAGATAATGACCAGAGAGTAATTACCAGCATCAACGGCAGTCGCGGCAATCGCTGCTGGGTTTTGTGCGGTAGAACTGAATCCATTTGGACCCGTCCATTGATAAGTCAAGCCAGTTCCACTAACTGATGTCCCTAAAGAAATCAATTCTCCTTCACACACTTCAATCAATGGAGTATTGGTCGATGCCACTGGCGCTTCGGAAACCGTCACACTAGTGAAGAAAGAAGCATCAGAAACACATCCATCTACTTCGACAATTACAAAGTAAGTATTGGTTCCCACTCCTAATGGTGCGGGTAAAGTAAAGGTTGGGAAAGAAGTGTTGGCAATGAAAGTTCCTCCGGGGAAGATCCCTGCAAACCAACTGTAAGTCACACTATTGCCAGAGTAATTTTGTGTCGTCAATACCAAATCTTCATTGGTACAGAGCTGATCACTGTTGGTACTAATTACGGGTACATTGGGTGTATCGTTGATGACAACCTCTACTGTCCCAATTGCGGTACAACTGGTCAAGCCTTCTACCTCTACTACGTAGGAACCAGAATTGTCAGCATCAGCATTAGGAATAATTGGATTTTGCTCAGTTGAAATAAATCCATTGGGACCAGACCAAGTATAGGTATAAATGATCCCTCCTTGGGCAAATGGAGGATTGGCAAACAAGGACAACGTATCGTTGCCACATAAACCAATGGAGAACGCTGGTTCTGGTTCTTCAGCTTCTACCTTAACAATAGTACTACAAACCGTAGAATTTCCAGATTCATCGGTCACCGTTAGATCCACATTAATGGTGGATCCAATAAGGGTACAGTCAAAAGTGTTGGGAGTTACAAATTGAGTATCTATTGCACAGTTATCAGAAATTCCATTATCAATTTCGAATACTTCGAGAATATAAGGATCAATACCGGAAGGATTCACAAAAATCGTCGTTGGTTCACAACCTACTTCCGGAGCAATATTATCTTGAACCGTTACGGTAAACATGCAAGAGTCCGCATTGCCATTTAAGTCGTTTACCACATAGAATACTTCAGTTACTCCGATATCAAAGTTACGCGTTGGAGCGATGGCTGGAGCCATCATCGTCGTTGGTGGAATTACGGTTGCACCACTGGTAAAGTAGTAAGGTGTTACTTTGGGTAAATCTAAACGAATCGTGATTCGACTACGATTGTCACTTTGTCCGTTTGGCGTGCCATTGGCAAAACTAGTACATACGGGATTCATTCCATCTCCCATTGAAGTTGCGGGGGGTGGAGAAGCAAAAGTTTGATTGGCCACCGCAGAAATATTGACGGTACCATCCGCAGCCCAAGCATTGTAAGTCGTCGTCGTTACCGAAAGTACTGCCTCAATCACGGGAGCAGAAGGAGGGACACCCGCACAGTTTCCTGGATCGATAATGGTGACGTTGGGTTGTCCAACTTCAGTTGTTCCGATGACAGAACCATCATCTCCTAGGATGGTAAAAAATTCTTCGGGATCATCATGATCTCCTGTAATGTTTACCGTGAACGTTACATTGGCACCAGTCGCATTGGCAGAGAGACCAACGAAGGTAAAAGACTTATCATCGGCAATGTACTCCAGATAGTTTGGATTGTAACTAAAAGTGATGAAAGACTCTGCCTGATTGAATGGTTGCGTTTGTGAGAACAAGGGGAAACTACAATTGTCGTCAATAAAGGTTGGAATCGGTAAGGTGATTTCCAGACCATCATCACAATCATCGTCTGGTCCAAGGCTCATCACGATATCACTTGGGCAGTTGATAACCGGTTGCTCGACATCTTCAACAGTAATCGTGAAAGAACAAGTTGTTTCGTTTCCGGCACAATCTCTCGCATAGTAAGTCACCATATTGTCGCCAACCGGAAATACTTCGTTAATTGCCATCACGGGAGCAACCAAATTTCTGGCCCCTCCATTGATGCTATATTCAAAAACTAAGCCCGTAGGGGCAGTAGTATTGTAATTCAAAGTTGCAGCAACTGTTCCACCACCACCAGTACCAGCACCGGCAGGACAAATATCATTGATAGCAAAAATAGGATCAGCAGGTAAGTTGGGTTCTAGAGTAATCGTCACCATACCATCTAAGACCCAGCTGTTGAAGACCGTAGCTGGTACCGTTACCTGAATCATCACCGTACCACATTGAGTAGTTGTATTTGGGGTCTGCCCCAAATCAAAACCTTCTTCACCAACGATATTGAAAAACTCCGTTGGCTCTTCCGCATCTACACCACTCACCTCAATATCGATGGTCACTGGATCAGTCGCCAAAACGGGAGAAGAAGGCAAAGAGCTAAAGGTCAATACAACGGGGTTGACAGGAACCGATTCATTTCCTGGGAGTACACTAGTGATGGGCTGCGTTACTGTACTTGTAACCGGGCTTGAAGTATTGGAACAAGCCTCGGAAATAATTGGAGCAGGTAAAAGGAAGTTGGCTTCACAGACTCCGGGGGTATTTGGTAAGGTGATATCTACCCCACAACTTTCAAATACGGGTGGCGTATTATCAATCACTTCGAAGGTTGCAGAGGTCACACTGACATTTCCACATTCATCAAATACAACAAAATCTACCGTTTCAGATTGGTAAACGCCCATAGTGGCGGTTGGACAAGATACTGGATCCAATCCTCCTGCTGAAGTTCCGGGGAAAGTCAAGGGGTCCATAATATTGTAAGAACCAGGCACCCAAGCATCCCAATTCAATCCCATGCCAGAAGAACAATTATCCGAAGCCATTGCACCTCCATTATTAGCGATCCATGCAGCAAAGGCAGCATCGGCACTAGCCATATCTGTACACGTGAACGTCTCATCAGAAGCAGTAACATCAATGCTTGGCGCAGTATTGTCCACCACGGTGATCGTTTGTACGAAGGCAATAGAAACATTACCACAAGCATCAGTCGCCAACCAAGTTCTCGTCACCGTCGAATTATTGGGACACGAACCAACCGTAATATTATCAGACGAGGCAACCACAGGATTGTCATCGCAATTATCCAGAATATTTGTTGGACTACCCGTCACCGCAGGATCAATTCCTTGTTCACAACTCACGGTGATATCGGCAGGACCAGTGAAAGTGGGTGCCTGAGTATCTTCTACTACAATCGTTTGACTGGCAGCAACATCATTGCCACAGGCATCGGTCGCCGTCCAGGTACGAGTAATGGTAAAGTTATTGGGGCAGGCCGTAAACATGGTGTCAGCGTCCAAAGCAATTGTCACGATTCCCATACAGTTGTCCGTGGCCGTTGGGGTAGCCGGAGCGGGAACCATATCACACTCTACGGTAATATTACCAGGCACCCCAGATAAGACAGGGTCCGTAGTATCTTGAACCGTAATCACTCGAGCGGTACTGACCGAATTGTTGCAATCATCGGTCGCGGTCCAAGTACGCGTAATGGTATAGTTATTTGGACAAGCCGTAAACATGGTATCAGCAGATAAGCTAATATCGACTGCCAAATCACAATTGTCTGTTGCCGTTGGTAGGATTGGAGCGGGAACCATATCACATTCCACGGTCAATGGTCCAGGGATCGGATCGAATACGGGGTCTTCCGTATCCTCGATGGTAAAGCTGGCCATTGTAGTAGAAACATTGCCACAGTTATCCGATACGCGGAGCGTCACTTCAACAGACCAGGTACAATCACCAGCAACAATTGCCGGGTAATCGATAGTATTGCCAAAAGCAATGCTGTTGCCAATTACCCCAGCAGAAGTAACGTAGTCAAAATCCGTCCAATTCACTCCACTACAGTCATTGGCGGAAGCACCACCAAAGTTGTCGATCCAAGCATTCAAATTCATTTGATCATTTCCACCACCACAAGCCTCGGTAATGCTCGTTGCCGTTGGAATAATCTGAGGAGAAATATTGTCTACTACTCTGTAAGTTGCCGTTGTAGTTGCAGCATTCCCACAGTCATCGGTTACGGTAAATTCTACAGGTTGCTCGAAAGTACCGCCACATCCACTGACTAGGGTCAACAAATTAGTTGACCAGTCGGCAGCACCAATTGGAGAACAAAGATCCGTTGCAATAGCTCCTCCCTGCGAATTCGACCAATCAGCAAAGGATATGGCCGGGTTATCACATTCCACCTCAGCATCCATTGCGGGAGTATCGATTGAGGGATCCGTGTTGTCTTCGACGGTGACTGAAGTTGTAAAGGTTACCGGATTTCCACACTCATCTTGTGCAGTAAAAGTGACCATAGCCATTCCGGTAGCTCCGCATAAATCAGAAAGTCCAGCATAGTCATTGGAGTACACAATATTTGCACTACAAATATCATCGGCAACGCCACCACCGGCATTAGCCAACCAGTTGGTGATTTGACCTCCAGGATCATTTGTTCCATCACACTCTACTACTAAAGGCATGGGATTTGTGGTCCAAATTGGATTGGTCGTATCGGTAATGGTTAAGCTCACGACTCGGTCACTGGCATTTCCACAATCGTCGGTTGCAGTAAAAGTTACACTGATGGTGGCAGATCCACCACAGGGATCAGGGATCATTGCATAATCATTGGTGATTATTACGGATCCACAAACATCACTGGCCATTCCTGTACCTCCATTGGCTGTTAGCCAAGCGGCAATGGCGCCGCCCGGATCATTGGTACCGTCACACTCCAAGGTTAAGCTGGAGGGATTGGCATCCCAGGTTGGGGGGGTCGTATCTTCTATGGTAAAGGTGGCCATTCGGTTGGCTGTGTTTCCTCCGCACTCATCGGTTGCGGTAAAAGTGGCGGTCACTGTCCCCGTTGCTCCACACAGATCGGACAGCATAGGATTATCATTGGTAATCATCACCGTTCCACAGAGGTCACTAGCCGATCCACCACCAGCGTTCGATACCCAAGCAGCAAAAGCCGCCGCGTTACCAGCTCCATCACACTCTACAGTTACGTCACCGGGATTGGCATCCCAAGTTGGCGCTGTAGTGTCAACAATAGTTACGTTAGCCATACGGTCAACCGAATTGCCACAAGCGTCAGTAGCGGTGAAGGTAACCGTAGTCGATCCAACTGCTCCACAAGAAAAAACGATTGGGGTATAGTTATTGGTAATGCCTACCAATCGACATACATCAGAAGCAGAGCCATTTCCATTATTCGCCAACCAAGTAGTAATTTCTCCATTGGGATCCGTCGTTCCATCACACTCAACTGTCAGATCAGTTGGATCCACATCCCAGACGGGATCTACATTATCGGTGATCACAAATTCGGCATCAGTGGTCGATGTGTTGCCACAAGCATCAGTAAAAGCAAAGCGAACGGTAATGGAAGCCCCACAACCGTTGGCCAATAAAACATTGAGAGAATCTTGAATGTCTTGGTAACCGACATTCGTTGTTCCCAAAAGTAAGGTCTCTACAATTGTTGCATCATCCGTACAAACATCTGATGCGCGCGCCCCCGCCCGATTGTCCAACCAATCAAACAGATTTGCATTATTTCCGGTTCCGTCGCAAACTACCATGGTATCAATAGCACCCACAATAATGTTTGGATCATTGGTATCATTGACAGTAAAATTCAACGTCACGCTAGATGCGTTTCCACAACCATCACTGGCCGTGTAAGTTACAGTAGCCAAACCCGTCAGACCGCCACAACCTCCGGTAAGGCCCATGAAGTCATTCGACCAGGTAATCATATTACAATTATCTGTTACTGTCAGACTATCCGACCAGGTATCAATTAGGGTAATTGGATCAACCGGACCTACACATTCCAAGGTAATATTGGTAGACATGGGTGGAGTAATCACTGGATCAGCATTGTCCTCAACCGTATAAGTTGCCACCGTTGTTGACGACAAACCACAATTGTCCATAGCGGTGAAAGTCACCATTACGGATTCACAAGTAGAGGAAAGTGCTGCCGGAGCATCATCATCTAAATTAGCGACTCCACAGCCTCCATCGGTTGCCATGAAAGTTGCCCTCTGATTGGTCAACCAGGTGGTATAATCAGCAGTAGCACAATCTTCAGTCAAGTCCGTGGGGACTCCGGTAATGGTCGGCGGGCTGGTATCCGCATTGATGGTGATCGTCTGGACATAAGTCGTTGCATTTCCAATAGAATCTGTCACTGTCCAAGAACGCGTAAAATCCCCTCCCGCACAAGTCGTGGGAGGAGTTGTTTCCCCATTGTACACCACCGTCACTCCAGCATTGGTTCCTCCAGGAGAGGGGCAATTATCGGAAGCCATGATGCTACCAATGGTAGGAGGAGCTGGAACATCGGTCAAGCAATCGAAGGTCCCATCTGGCGGTAGTCCACTATCAAAAGTCGGTGCAATGCTATCGACAAAGGTGACATTGAAGCCAAAAAAGCCCACATTATTGAAATTATCTTGTACAAAGTAAGTAATCGTGACCACATTTCCCGCTGGTACGGGATCTAGTTCCGAGTATCCACCACTGATGTTATTCAACATAAAAGTAGTGATGGAACAATTCATCGTATTACATGTAACCATCACCGTAGAGTCAGACATCCAATCCAATGGAGCAGTACAATCAGCACCTACAAAGATGGTATCAGGCCCGGTGTATACAAAGGTAAAATCGAGTTGAGCTTTTGCATATTGATGAGCGCCCAAAAAGAAGGACAACATCAACAACCACAGCTGAATCTTAGGTAATCGGTTTTCCATATGAATATTTTTGTGATTAAAACGGTATTTGAGCATTAGAAAAACTAATATATATTTTTGCATTCCTAGCATTACCTGTTCCAACACAACAGAAGCAATGCTTCCTAAGTCTCGTGATGGAAACTTAGTAACGAAGTTCTGAATTGTTGTTGTCTTCACTGATACACAGACACAAGCTAAGAAGATGACTTTTTACCTCAACTAAAAAGGTGGCCACTGCCTTTTCCACTGCAGGTCAAACCGACACATGCATCACTGCTGTGGTTTAACCAAACTGAAAAAGACCGCCAGAGTGAGGAAAATGGTTTAAAGCGCGAAACCATTCCGTTCACCATAGGACGGAGCCAGGAAATGTTGACCGTGTCAAAATCTCCAAATACATTCTCAATGATAATTTTTTTAGGAATTCCTTTAATGAGCGAAGAAAAACCATTGCTGTATTGGCGCTTCGGGGAAGCAAAATGGTCTTCTGTGGCAATAGGTTTTGGATCAATACCTGTACAGAAAACCTCCAAACACAATAGTTGTGCAAAGAATAGGTGAATGTTCTTGGGACTCATTTTAATACCTAACAGTTTTTAGGACAAATGGCTATCTGATAGAAACACAATAGACATTTTGATTATGCGAAATTATTTAAAAACTATCTCACATCCAAGCTATCGAATAAAAAATATGGATTCCCATTTCTCAATACGATAAAATCAAACGGCAAAGGAATATCAAGTAGGTGAACCAGATGGTGTGGAGTAGCGGTTTAATTGGTGACAATCAAAAAGTATATTCTAAGCCTGCCATCAGTTCACTTTTACGGTTCATTTTAAGCCAACCTAAACTTTTTTTGAAGGTGGAATACTGGCTTTTGCTGTTCTGTGAAACTGAGAATAATTTAATTGGAATGAGGCAAACGATCTTGCACTTCTTCCAAATCAGGCTATTCTACGGAGCTTCTGTAAAGGAATGATAACTCCTATTATGCTTACTCCATCAGCTTTCAAATCAAGTAAAACCTTTTTTTGAACTGGAGACATGGATGAACAATATGTAGTGGCCATCTAATGTTCCATGTGCCATCACGGAATAGCCTCTATCAACTCAAGCTGTTAACAAAACCGAACAAATTTATCCTCATTCAGACCTTTTTGCTGTTGGTAGAAATAGAAAAGCCTTTACTCTGTGTTGCATTTGATGGTGTTACAGTCACTGTGATGTCATAGTGGGTTGGTGTGTCTCCACTGGCCTTGACAGCAATATACAGATCACCTCCTGGCCAACTGTAAACTGAGGCACAGTGAAGTAAGGGCTTTCCTTGTCCTTGATCCGTTGTGTTCAACATCTTTTTATGCTGCATTCCAAAAAATCGACATCGTCAACAATTTTGAGGTTTGCATACAGAAATAAAACATTCCAGATTCAATAAACACTGTAATATTATTTGTGATGGCCTGTGATTCTTAGGTAACACACGATACTGGTTTTATCAAATTATAGTTGGTGGAAAGTTTGACTCATTGCTTTCCATCAAATAGCGATACATGTACTTGGAAAATTTTAGGAACTCCAGCCGGACAGTTATGATATATATTTTCAATACACCAATT
>JBCCSR010000023.1:0-15300 GCA_039199865.1 Bacteroidota bacterium | reverse complement strand
TCAAAATGGAATAAAACTATCTCTAAAAGAGATGGCTGCACTTGAAAAGCATTTGTTTCGTAATCAAAATGTTGGAAAATGGAATGTTTTGATAAAGCCTAACAAAAAAATGAGTACATTAAACTTTTTATGATGCCTAAACTGTTCGTAATGGATGAGGGTTTGGTCCAGATCTCCCAGCGTATTATAGGCCATCCCTAAATATTGGTAGATGGTGGCGATTTTATCTTTGTAGTAATCGGTGCTATCCGCAGCGTAGAGGGCACGGTAGTGGGTATGGCAGATTTTTAGATTTTCTAGTGCTCGCTCTGTTTCTCCAATATCTAGGTAAACTGCCCCCAGGTAACTGAATCCAGCGGCCACTTGTTTGGCCTTCCCTTGAGGATGCTCGATGAGCATTGGACTGTAATGCAAGACCTTTTGATACTTTCTCTGTTTGTAATAAAATCGCAACGCTTTTTGTAAGACTTTCACATCGGTACTATCGAGCAATAGCAGGGTATCAATGATCCCCGCTGCTCGTTTGGATTTGAATTGGATGCTGTACATGTCGGCCAAGGAGATCAACATGTCAATGTGGTTTCTCTTTTTTTCTCTGAGCAAACGTTCCTCTCCACTGAGCGTTGACTTGGCTTGATCGATTCTGTCCCGTTCTCTAAGAATATCATGCGTTTGCTTGGCAAGGTCGATGCTCTCTAGTTTGGCTACTGCGGCATCTAGCAGACCTTCCTTATACAATTCCAGGGCCTCCTTGTAGATGGGACTGACGTCATCGAAGTTAATTCTGGCAAAGGTATTGGCCAGTTCATCGAGCTGTTTTTGTTGAAACTCAAAATCTTTTTGCAATTGCTGGAGTGCTTCTGAATAGACTTTTTCGTTGATTTGCGCTGCTCTGAGTTGTGCCATTAAGGTTTTTTTTTCTCGCTCATATCCTGCCTTGAGTGAGTTGAAGGAGGCATCAGCATAGGCCAGCTTGGCCTCTTTGATCACTCCTGCTTTGGCCAATATAATATCGGTGGGCAAACGACCATCCGAGCTAAAGCGAAGGACATTCAGTTCTTGTTCATTGACGATTTCGTATCCTTGCTTTTCAATCCGCTCCACGCTAATGACATCTCCAGGCTTTTTCTTTCGGTCGAAGGTTAGAGTGAATTTTCCTTCCATGTCTGATTCAGTAGTTTTGGCGGCATAAAATCGAAGGGATACGCCACTAAGTGGTTTCTTGCCAGAATTCATTTCTCTTACCAAGCCTTTTTGGGTTGCCTGTGCGAACAGGTTCAGATAACAGCAAGTCCACAAAATAATCAGACAAAACTTTTTCATGGTCTACTGAGTTTTCAATTGAATGATGCTTTCCGAATTGGAAATGACGGGTTCGATGCGTTCCCATGGCTGGTAACCGGGTTTGGAAACAATGAGTCGCTGTTCTGTTTTCTGCGTAGCTTCGGAAAAATCCAACAAAAATTTTCCATCTTGATCCGTGTAAGTCGATGTTTCGGCCGCACTGACTTTAGCTTGGGAGAGAGGAGTACCCGTATTGGCATCTTTGACTCTACCTTTTAGCCAGCGATAGGTATCGTCTCGATGAAGTGTTAGACTTAAGTTGGTCAAACGAATTACCGTTGTATCCAAGTAATGAAACCCATAATTTTTGACTTGTACTCTGATAGAATCTTTCCTGAGAAATGCAGGTAAACCACCAAAAACGATAGAACCATTTTGCGTAGCCTTTTGCTCGGTTTTATCCCGAAATTGAATATTGACTACTGGTTCGTCAAAAGGTAGCGCGGTATTGCTAGAAGCATTGGAGACGTTGACCACAAAAGTGAAGGCTTGCTGGGACCACCAGTATTGATAAGACAGAAAGGCCAATAAGACCGCTAGGAGAGGCAAGGCGATTACGTAAACGATTCTACTTTTGCTGAGTACCCTGACTTGTTTACTGAGCTGACCGATCTGCTGGGTTTGATGGCGGCTCTCTTTTTGAATATCGGCTATTCCCGTCAGTATTTTCCCATTGCTATCGATCAACAAATTGACTTCATTGCGTAAGCCATCGAGATGGTGGTCTAGGGAAATCTGAATATTGGGAGCAATAAATGTTTGCTCAAAACTTTCGATGGGACTTCGGGCCATTACGGCCAGTTGCTCTTTGATGGCCTCATTGCTTTTTAGCAAAGCATCGATTTTTTGTCCTTGCATTTTGAGACTCGACTGAAGCTGACTGGAAATATTTCGCTGGTAAGCCAAACGAGCAGACGCTTGTCGAGGATCTTTTAACAACTCACCAAAACAAAGTTTGAAGTTGGCAACAAAGTGATCTTCATAAAACTTTGGAAACGGAAAAGTCGCATTGATCTCGGGCCATTTGGCATGATCGACAATCAAACCCCGAATCAGATGACTTTCTGCAACAGTATCGTCAATCTCATTCAATAACTCATTGCTTGCTTTCCAATTGGACTGATCAATTTGCCGTAGATCCTTTACAATTTCAGCGATGGTTTGTGTCAGTAGCTTCTTTTGCGACGGATGGATACAATAGGCTTCGTAAGTGAAACCAATATTTTTGGTGGCCCACTCCATTGCTTCCTTGACGAGTTGTTCGAGATCGTGATTGAGGTTGGCAGGGTTTCGACTGGATAGGATTTCCTGAATCTTCAGAAGATCCGACTGTTCCACTTTATTGGAAAGGATATTGGTCAGCACTCCTCCGATAACGGTGGCAACTAGTGGGGAGCCCAAGAGGCAACTTGCTACGGCACCACTCAAGAGAGCAGTGATCACCCCCGTTTGCTTGACTAAGACTTCTTTTTTCTTCATCTAATGGCACATCTTCTGAATGGTGTTGGTATCCTCTTCGACTAGAAAGAAAAGGATCAACCATTTCGTAAAATAAAAAAAGATGTGCGAAAGATAAAGTTCCAATCTTCACTTTATCTTTGCAGATGGCCTCAACAATTAGAGCAAAGCATTGAAATGATCGATAAACGCCTCGACCGTCATGCTGCCCAAATCCCCTGCTCCTTCATCTCCTTGCCCGGATTGGCGAACCGCAATTTTGTTTTCGTTCATTTCCCGTTCTCCAATAACTAGGATAAATGGAATTTTTTGCAGCTGAGCATCCCGAATTTTTCTACCGATTTTCTCATTTCGATTATCGATCAAACCACGAATGTCAGCAGTGGCCAAGGTATTGGCCACCTCCTTGGCATATTCTTCAAACTTTTCGCTGATCGTCAGAATAATGAATTGATCATTGGTGAGCCAAAGTGGAAACTTACCCGCGCAATGTTCAATCAAAACACCAATGAAACGCTCCATCGATCCGAAGGGAGCTCGGTGAATCATTACCGGGCGGTGGGCTTGGTTATCTGAGCCGATGTATTCCAATTCAAAGCGATCGGGAAGATTGTAGTCTACCTGAATAGTGCCCAATTGCCAAGATCGATTGAGGGCATCTTTGACCATAAAATCGAGCTTGGGACCATAAAAAGCAGCTTCTCCCAATTCTGTGATGGTTTCCAGGCCAGCTTCTTTTGTGGCATCAATAATGGCTTGCTCTGATTTTTCCCAATTTTCATCGGAGCCAATGTATTTCTCTGTGTTTTCTGGATCGCGTAGTGAAATTTGTGCGGTAAAATCGTCAAAACCCAATTTCTTGAGCACATGCATGGTGAGGTCGAGAACATTGAGAAATTCCTCTTTCAGCTGATCTGGAGTACAGAAAATATGGCCATCATCTTGAGTAAAGCCACGTACCCGAGTCAAGCCGTGTAACTCTCCGGATTGCTCATAGCGGTATACAGTACCAAACTCTGCGATGCGAATGGGTAAATCTCGATAAGAACGGGGCTTATGGCTATAGATCTCACAATGGTGAGGGCAGTTCATGGGTTTCAACAAAAACTCTTCCCCTGCTCTAGGGGTATTGATGGGTTGGAAACTGTCTTCCCCATATTTTTCGTAATGCCCAGAAGTGACGTACAATTCTTTCTTACCAATATGAGGAGTAATCACCTGAGTATATCCTCTTTTGCTTTGTTCTTTTTTCAAAAAATCCTCCAAGCGAGCACGCAATGCAGCACCTTTGGGCAACCAGATGGGCAAACCGGAGCCCACTGTTTCGGAAAACATGAACAACTCCAACTCTGCCCCTAATTTACGATGATCTCTTTTCTTGGCTTCTGCCAATAGGTGCAGGTATTGTTTAAGTTCTTTTTGTTTGGGAAAACTCACCCCATAAACCCGCGTCATTTGCTGCCGATTTTCATCTCCTTGCCAGTAGGCTCCAGCGATGTTCATCAGTTTTACGGCCTTGATTTTTCCCGTATCCATCAAGTGGGGCCCTTTACAAAGGTCAACAAAACTTCCTTGCTGATAAAGAGTTAAAGCTTCTTCCTCGCCACGTTTTTCGATGAGTTCCAGTTTGTACTCATCTCCTTTTTCAGTGAAAAAAGCAGTGGCCTCTGCTTTGGAAATGGGGCGACGAATATAGGCATTTTTTTCTCTGGCCAATGCCAACATTTTCTCCTCAATTTTTCCAAAATCATCGGAAGAGATTTTGTGCTCCCCAGGATCAACATCGTAGTAAAAGCCATTATCGATGGATGGACCAGTCCCAAACTTAATGCCGGGGTAGAGGGCTTCTAGTGCTTCGGCCATCAGATGAGCAGAGGAGTGCCAAAACGTTTTTTGGCCCTCTTTATCGTTCCAAGTCAGCAGTTGAATGTGGGC
This sequence comes from Bacteroidota bacterium, assembly GCA_039199865.1. GTDB lineage: Bacteria > Bacteroidota > Bacteroidia > Chitinophagales > Saprospiraceae > JALZUU01. The sequence goes on along the minus strand of JBCCSR010000023.1, from coordinate 10,563 downwards.
ATCACTATCAATTGGACGAGAGGCATCCCAGACTTCGCCATTGACTTTGGCGGATAAAACATTTCTGGCCAAGCCTTCGCTAATGGATTGGGCAATTTGCATTGCAGTTGTTCCGGCTTCGTATTGTCGAACATTTCCGTCGGGAAGAGTAATATTGATCATTTTTTTCGTCAGTTTTTGAATGAACTAAAAATAAGTTCAATAATGTAATCCTCTACGTTATTTAGGACAAAAAAGTTTAGGCATTTGCCTAAAAGGTGGGCTAAATTAAGGTTTTTTTGGAATAATTGCCCGACAACCTTTTTTCGCGTCTCGTTGTTAAGCCTTTAGTTGATCAAAAGGATTGCATTCCTCTTTGATCGTCAATCAAAATAGCTTCATTCAATAGGCTTGTTCATCCCACAACTGATTGCTTGTGAACAAGGCTTATACAAACAAAAAGGAGGACAATCATGTCTTTACAAATCATCCCCAAAGCGGAACAGGCTTCTGGCCAATTTAATGGCGGCCAAATTATAGAAAATAAACCGATCGGATTTCCACAAGATGGTGGAAAAATTCGCCCCTATTCCAACCTCTTCTACTGGGCTTATGCGGAAGCATTAGCAGATAGTACAATTGGCTTGCATCCTCATCAGGGGTTTGAGATCATGTCTTTTGTCTTACGAGGGACGATTCGACACTATGATACTAAACTGAAGGAGTGGCGAGAATTGCATCGGGGAGATGCACAAATCATTCGAGCGGGCAATGGCATCAGTCATGCCGAACACATGCAGGAGAATGCAGTGATGTTCCAAATTTGGGTGGACCCCAATCTAGACCTGACCTTGCAGCAGTCAGCCTCCTACAATGATTATGCTGCGGCGGTTTTTCCAGTGGTAGAGAACAATGGTCGACAGGCTAAAATCTATGTTGGCGCAGGATCTCCATTTGCTTTGGATACTTTGGGTTTGGAAATTGAAGAATGGACACTTGCTACGCACAAGGAGATGATCGAGCTACAAAGCGATAAAACATACTCCATTTATGTCTTAGACGGCGCCGCTCAGTTTAATGGGCAATCGGTAGTGAAGGATGATTTTGTGGTATTGTCCGATACGGAAAAACTTGAATTAGAGGCAAGCGAAGGCACGCGTTTGTTTGTCATTGCTTCTCCGCAAGAAGTCCCGTACAAAACCTACAGTGAAAGAATGATGGAGCGAGTGGCGCGGTAAAAGTGTACCGCTTTCTGGTGATTGAACAAGGAACATTGTAGCCATTTCATCGAGAAAGGGGCCTGGCTTCTTCGGATCACGACTCGCCTTTTAACTGATAATGTTTCCTCAAAAATTGTTTCGATGGGCGCAGAAAAGCGAAAGCGCCCATACCCACTGCAAATAACAAGAGATACAAATAATTGCCCTCCACAAAGAAACAGATCAAGGCTGTGAGATTGGCCCCTTCCAACAAGGCCCAACGCAATAGACTGGTTTTTCTGTAATGTTCCCATTTATCTTCTTCTACGGTGATTGCTTCGGCATCCGCCTTGTGTTTGTTCAAGAGCATGAATGCAATCGTAATGCAACTGACCGAAAGGATGGCAGAGACGTAGTTGAGGGTACTGCCCACAATTGCTTCTTCCCCTTGTTTGAGAAACAAAAAAATGGCAAAGATGCTGACCTGCCCCATGATTAAGGCGAGATAGATAAAGTTGATCTGTTGGAAATTGATGGGGGAATTTTCTTTCATAACTGATGAGGATTAGGAGCAATGGATAGGGATATATTTGCGCAAAACCCTCAATTAAGCAAAGTCAATTGAGGGTTTTGAATGGAAAGTAGGTCGATTGGGCTTACTCTACGCCGTGCATCAATCGCTTGATCAGTGGATTGAGCATAATGCCCAGTATCCCCAGACCAATTGGAATAATGGTGAAAATCAAAAAGAAGGTAGTCAGGGAATATTGATTGGTGATTTCTTCAATTCTTCCCCCCATCTCTCCAGCGGTTTTGTTACCGATGGCAATGGCGATATACCAGATTCCAAACATCAACGCAATCATTCTTCCGGGAACCAGTTTACTGATGTAAGAGAGGGAGACTGGAGACAAACACAATTCACCAAGGGTGTGGAATAAATAGGCCAAAATCAACCAGACGATGCTTACCGCGGCTGTTTTTGCGCCTTGCTCAATGCCCATCGAACCGAAGGCCAGTGCACCAAAACCGATGCCAAGTAAAATCAATCCCAAACCATATTTGGTAGCGGCACTAGGGTTGTATTTGCTTTCCCACCATTTGGAAAACAAAGGAGCAAACATAATGATGAACAAGGAGTTGAGGATCCCAAACCAGGTGGCTGGAATTTCAACTTCATTTTCTTTGATTTCGACAATTTTTCCAGAAATGATCGGTGATTTTTTGCCCGCGGCACTAATCTTTTCTCTGGCGGCAACCAAGCGTTCTTCATCCAAGTAAATATACTTTCCTCGGACTTCCATGATGTTGAGTTGGTCGCCCAAGTTCAGATCACCTGGTTCGATAATGGTTGCCTTTTTCTTAACAATCTTATCCGTTGTCGCTACATCTGTGGACTCGGTTACGGTGGTATAGGTGGTTTTTTCTTCTCCGTCCTCCGTGCTGACATTTTCGATGGTATCGTATTCGACGACAAAAGCTTTGGAATTTAGATTTCTGTTGATCATCCAAAAAACAATCAACCAAATCATGACAAAACTAGAACCCAGAAAAAGATTGGATAAGCTGTATTTGGCAAATATTTGTCGGAACAACAGATAGAGTACCCAAGTAATGATCGCAATTGGAACTACTGTGATCAAGATATTAACGACAATGAAGATAGTAGACCAACTTCCCGCCATAATTCTTCCGGTGTAATCATTGGCAAAAATGGTCATAGATCCACCTGCTTGCTCAAAACATGCCCAAAAACAAACCGTCATGACCGCAAAGGCCACAATTGCCAACATCCGGTCGCGAGTTTGTGGAGGATAGCGGAAAATTCGACTAAAAAGTAAGAATAAGAACAACACCACTCCGGTAATGATGTAGTAACCAGAAATATCGGTCCCTCCGATCTCTAGTAAATTGGTCCCTCCAATTTTTGAGAGCGGATCATTGATGATCCAGGAAATACCGATAAAGGCACACAAGCCTACTAAAATTTTATCCAATTGAGTAAAAGGGTTCAAACGATCTCCTTCAAACTCCAATTGAAGATCACCTTCCAGGTCTTCTTTTTCAGGTGCCAAGCCAATGTCTCCAAATATGTTTTGAGCAAAGTAAAACTGCAACATACCCAGCAACATAAAAATACCAGCCAAACCAAAACCATAGGACCAAGAAACCTTTTCTCCTAAGTATCCACAAAGCATAATGCCCAGAAACGCTCCGGCATTAACTCCCATGTAGAAAATGGTGTAGGCACCGTCCTTTTTCTCAGGAGTATCCTTGTACATATTGGAGATGATGGAAGTAATGTTGGGTTTGAATAAACCATTGCCAATAATCAATAAGCCGATACCAATAAAGAGAAATATCTTGGCAAATTCTAAGGCCATTGAGGCGTGTCCGAGGGTCATGATGATGGCTCCCCAGATGACTGCCTTCCGATAACCGATGAATTTATCTGCCAAGTATCCACCTAAAATAGGAGTTAGATAAACCAGGGAAGTATAGGTTCCGTAAAGGGCTAAGGCTTCTTTACTGGTCCAATCCCAGCCGCCAATTCCAACTGAACTGATCAGGAATAAAACTAAGATCGCACGCATCCCATAATAAGAAAAGCGCTCCCACATTTCAGTAAAAAATAGTACGAAAAGTCCGGAAGGGTGGCCCAAGACCGTACTACTAAAAATATCTTCTCTTGATTGTTTACTCATTTTTCTTCTTTTTTCATTAGTCGTGAAACAGACTCACGTAACTTGTAAATAATATGATGATGATTTTTCGTTTTGTTAGGTCAATAATCTGGTAGTACAGGTGGTCCAATCCCTACTCAATTCCATGCATCAATTTCTTCAGTGGGAAACTCAAGAGGAAGAGCACAATTCCTCCACCAATTGGGATGAAGACCAAAATCTGGAAGAAATCAGACATAGACGAATTCGCAGCAATCTCCTCCATATAACTGGAGAAAGATCCGGCCAACTTGTTCCCCATCGCCGAAGCAAAAAACCAGATTCCGAACATCAAGCCCAGCAGTCGCTTGGGAGATAATTTGTTGACGTAGGAAAGACCAACGGGAGACAAACTCAACTCGCCCATGGTGTGTAGCAAATAGGCCAGAATGAGGAAAATCATACTCGCTTTTACCGCAGGCTCTTCTCCACTCATTCCGGAGGAACCAATCACCAAGGGAATAAAACCAATCCCTAACAAGATCAAACCGATGGCAAATTTTTGCGGACCATTAGGATTGAGCGGTGTTTTCGCCAAGAACTGCCAAAGCCAAGAGAAGAGGGGAGCCAGAGTGAAGATAAACAAGGCATTCAAACTTTGAAACCAGGTGGCTGGAACTTCAACATCCTCCTGAAAAAACTGCTCGTAAATCATGAAGGAGATGATACTGAGGAGGATGAGGATACTGAGCAACATAAACAACATCCCAGGACGATATTTTGCCCCCAATTTACCCCACATCCCCACAAACAAATAAGCTAGGATACCGACGGGCAAGAGGGCAAGAAATGCACTTACAATCTTGAAGATGATAATGGCAGACGAATTGTCCAATTGACGATCTGTATATTTACTCGCAAAGATGTTCATACTAGAGCCTGCTTGCTCAAAAGCCGCCCAAAAGAAGATAGAGAAAAAGCAAAGGACCCCGACGATGATCAACCGATCTCTTTCGACTTTGGTCAATGATTGGTTCTCAGCACTGTCAAGAGAGTCGATGATATCGTCATTGTCTGGTAAACCCCCTGCTTTGGGGGCCAAACCAATGTCTCCGAAAATTTCTTGGCTCAACTTAAACTGGATCAAACCGATGAGCATAAAAATACCGGCCAATCCAAATCCATAGTGCCAACCCATCGTTTCTCCAACATAACCGCAGAGGATAGAACCCAGAAAAGCACCGACGTTGATTCCTTGATAAAAAATGGTATATCCAGAATCTTTTTTGGGACTACCATCTTCGTACAATTGTCCAACGATGGAGGAGATGTTGGGTTTGAAAAAGCCATTTCCGATAATCAATAGGGCCAATCCCAGGTAAAAAGCGGGCATGGGTTCAAAGGCGAGGGAGATGTGTCCAAGCGTCATCAAAATGCCACCAATTAAAATGGCCTTACGAAAACCGTAGATCTTATCGGCAAGGATTCCTCCAATGATGGGAGTAATGTAAACCAACATGGTGTACCAACCATAAAGTGTACTGGCCTCGGCAGAAGTCCAGCCCAATCCGGGATTGGGATCGTTGACTTTGGCAATCAAATAAAGTACCAATAAAGCACGCATCCCATAGTAGCTAAAGCGTTCCCACATTTCGGTAAAGAAAAGAATGAAAAGCCCTACGGGATGACCAAATAATTGTGGTTGGTCAGATAGGTTGTTGTTTCCTGCCATTTTAGATTTAATTTAATTTTTGCTTTTTTGACAAGATTGATCGTCAAAGCCGCTTGTTTTTTTGAACAACTTTTGAGTAAATAGCGGACTAAAAATAGATTATTTACCCCAATAATGAAGCAAAAAAAACTTTTTATTTCGTTTTGTATCGCGTGAGAAAAGAAAATAAGGTCGATAGGAAAAGTAGACGACTTTGTCGTAATATCTGGTTTTTTACCAAAACAAAGCGTTAAGGAGGAGGCTAAAGAGGATGATCCATTTGTGGAAAAGAAAAATAAGTTTACGGTGTTCTCCAAACTTATCGATAGCCGGTATAATATAAGGATACGCCGAAGCTGGCATTCTGATAGTTATCCTCTCGATTGATCAAGGCCAAATGGGTCTTCAATGCGAGTTTGACACGGTCCAGATCTAGGATGAAGCCAAAAGGAAGGCCCAGATCTAGTTTATAACTAGAAATGATTGTTTGATGAATTGAATAACTATCTGCTATTTTCTCTTCCCAGTGGAAGTCTCCCCCCATAAATAGACCGAACTGTACCCCAGCTAGAAAATGCCATTTCGAGGTAATTTTTCTTTTGTAGAGAAAGGCTAATCTGGTGTAGTACAAATCCAAATTAAAGACTTCTTCGACTTTGATGCTTTCTTTAATGGCCTGAAATTCAACTTGAAGGTTCTCAACCGGATGCAGGGTACTGTAATACATGCCCAAATGCCAGCCTAAACGAGGTTTTTTTTCGGCATTTTGAAACTGATTGAGATTCATTGAGAATTGAGTGCCTACCTGTACTCCAAATTCCTGGTTGTAGGCAGAAAAAGGTAGGATTATCCATAAAAAAACGACGATGTACTGTTGTATTGGTTTCATATATTCCTTTATTGCGAAAAAGGCGCCAAAAGTAACCAAAGAGGCTCAATTAATTGGCCAGCGTATCCTGCTCAAATGGCGTCATACGAGCGACATACTCGACTTCCCATCCCGCTCCCTCTACCATAAACTGGATCAAATCAAGCAATTGGTTGCTTTGTTCCTCCGCTTTGAGGAATAAATCGCTGCCCAGAGCCGTCTGTCGGATTTTCTCTTTTGCATTTTTGTTGATCTCATTGTAATCCTTAGGAGAAAAGCTGTTGAAGGTGCCCTCCGTGATGTCATAATAGTCGAGATCATGCTCAATTGAGATAATGCTAGGATCGGGAATTTCGCTGATGGTGATGCGCTTTTGATCGGGAAAGGCCTCTAATTTCATTTGTCCCAAATCATAGCCGACCGAAACTTTACCCTTCACTCGAACCAAAGCCTTTTTTCGCAGCGGACTGATATCGTATTTCCAATAATCTTTGTAGTCGTACATTTCCGAAAAATATCCCTCGACGGTCACCAGTTTGGCGACCGTTTTGATTTTCTCCAACAAAATGACAGATTGCTCTTCTTTACTGATGTTTTCTTTGGTATACCAGGCTCGTGTAGTCCAAAAAACGGCACCCATCAGAAAGAGCAGACCGAATGCGATTAATATTTTCTTGATCATGTTGTATGGTTGATAAGTGCATTTAATAGGACAATTGCCCTTGGATAAAGTTTAGCCCATGTAGGCCATGCCCTACTAAAGATAAAGATATTGTAGAATTGCCAAATTTTACGATTCCTTTTGTCCAGGCTAAGTTTTTTGTCAAAAGACGACGCAAGGAAGCGTCTTCCAGATCGGAATGCTCATCCATCGCGCAGTAAATGGTGGTCTGATGATTCTAAATATATTTCATGGATCGGTCCCTAGGCACCAAGATGTAGCCAGTCGATTGCCACCAGGCCTTCGTGTATTTGTTCTACGTATTCAAGGTGTAGGTTCATTGCTCATGCTTCTATCTCGGAGCAGATAAAGTAAGCAGTAGGATTGATTTGTCCAGAAACGGAGATTGACCTGCGAAATGAGGTTTTCCAAAAAGTTCAATCCACTTTGATATGGGGAAGTCTAAGAAATGGAGATCCTGTCAACAAAATCTCTTACTTGACCTTGGCACTCAGTTCGTATCGCAGGCCTTCATATTTTTTTAAAATAGCCTTGATTTGTCCTCCCGCCAATGGCGTTCGGATCATGAGGGGCAATCGATTTTGATCGTCGCTCACCCAGATGTTCATGGCTTTGCCTTTGTCTTTTGCTTTGTCAAATAGAGGGCCGGGCATGGATTCTGGTCGAAAGTGAATGGTATTGAATCGTCCACGGCCTTTGATTTTTTTGCGTTTTTCTTTGCCGTGATAAATTAGGTTCAAGGATTGTACTTTTTGATCCATGAATACTTTGATGGGAAACTTACTGCCTTCAACTTGCTGTTCCAAATTGATATTGCGCGTGTAATATAAGACCGAAAGCAAATCGTGGATACAGTCTTGCGTAAGCGTCTGATTTTCTTTAGCCGTTTCTTCTGAACGACCGTACTGACTAATCGCCTTCTGATCTTCTTGGTCGAAAATGACATTTTCGTAGACCCTTCGATTTTTGCCTTCTCGTATTTTTCGTAAGGAATGATTGGGCAAAAGCGTCTCTTTGTCGATGGTACATTCGTAGCTGTTCCGAACTTTAAAAAACCATTCGTAGGACCTGTAAGTGCGTCCTTTTGCCGAAAGGTGCAAAGTCCCATCTTGATTGTCTGTTACTTCAAAGATCACTTCTCCCGCGGGGATCCAGAGGAACTTAAGTTTGTAAAAAAGTTTGTAGGTAAGCCTTTCTCCATCCTTGAAAGTCTTATTTTCTGCGTAACATTTACCCAGACTATTCTTGAAATAGTGGCCTTCTGAAAGGGCATAAGGATGGGAATGGATATTTTCCTGTAAAGGAGAAATCCAGTCAAACGAAGAGAGTACAATCACGACGGAAACAGCTCCGAAAAGCAATCTAAACTTGCTCTTTTTCATACCCTAGAGATTTCAGTACATTTATATTTACTATAAATATTATACCAATTAAACCAGGGATGATCAGGTTGAGGATAAATAATCCAAAAGTAGCCGCCAAAATATTGACCTCTTCACTACTGAAGTGTTGCCAAATGAAAAGAGCAATTTCCCCTCTCGCCAATAAGCCCATTACGGGGGGTAAAGGGATACTGGTTTGCAACAGAAAAATGGTGGCAATACTGGCCAAACCCGGTAACAAGGGCGCTTCAATCGCAAAGAAGCGCAGCATTAAATAATACTGTAGGGTGTAGGTTAGGTATCTGGCGAAGGCATAAGTCAGGGCCATGGCCAGATCTCGGGTGTGGTATTCTTTCAATATTTTGACGTGTTTGACAAAGCGCCGGAAGTATTTGGCAAAGGGCAAACGACGTACAATAGGGATCACTAAATCGATGTTAAAGAAACAAAAAAGCATCAAGCCAATCAAGCCAATGCCTAAGAAAATAGCACTTTGGAGTAGATAAGTTTCTACTTCCATGTAATGTAAGATAAAATAAACGAGGCCCAATAAGCCCATTGACATCAAAACCAACAACTGACTGAAACTCCCAACCAGGGTGGCAATGACCGCTTTCCAGTTGTTTTTTGCTTCGACGACCAGGATTCTTCCCCCATATTCACCGATCCGGTTGGGCGTGAAAAGGGAGAGGGTTACGCCGGCAAAAATGCCCTTGTAAGTGGACCAAAAGTTGAGGGATTCAAAATGTTTGATCAATTGATGCCATTTCAAACTCTCGAAGGCCCAATTGAGGGGCATCAGAGCAGTAGCGAAAATCAACCAATGTAGGTTTTCTTTGCGAAAATGATTGAGAAAGGCCGTTTTTAAGTCTTCCAGGTTTTCTCGTGCAAATACTTGCTGATACAAGGCCCAACAAAGCAGTAGGATCAGTGCGGTCTTGATCAGGAAATTGAGGTATTTGTTTTTGATAAGCGTCAAAGCCAGCCGTCTTCCGAACTTGTCTAAAGTTTGCGCCTCTTTCTCTGAGTCTAATGAAAAACTTTGAATAAGTTCTCTGTAAAAAGCCGTAAATTTAACCTTTCCAAAGATATAAATATTGAAAAAAACACCTATTTATCGATTATTGGGCGTCGATCCTGGGACCAATGTATTGGGCTACGCCATCATTGAAGTCAATAAGCAGCAGCTGACTTTGATTGATATGGGCGTACTCCAAATGGCTAGTCTGACCAAGCATCAGCTCAAGCTGAAAAAGATATTTGAAGGTTTACAGGAAATCATTGTGCGGTATCGTCCCAAAGAAATGGCCATTGAAGCGCCCTTTTATGGGAAAAACGTACAATCGATGCTCAAATTGGGTCGCGCACAAGGGGTCGCTATCGCTGCGGCCATTACCAATGATGTGCCCGTATCGGAATATGCCCCCAAAAAGATCAAACAGTCGGTTACGGGAAATGGCAATGCCTCCAAAGAACAGGTTGCAGCCATGCTCAAAACCATCCTCAACACCAAGTTGGACAATCAATACCTCGATGCTACCGATGCCTTGGCAACCGCAGTTTGCCACTTTTATCAATCGTCCAATCCATTGAGTGGAACGAAAAAGTACAGCAATTGGGCAGATTTTGCCAAAGACAACGAAAAGCGAGTTAAGGGAAAGTAAACCATACAAAAACTGATCAGATGAAGCAAAGCCAGCAAATTGCCAATCGATTCCGAGAAGTAATGTTGAACGGGAAATGGGTGGCACAAACCAATTACAAAGACCAATTGAGCGATCTAAATTGCCAACAAGCCAACACGAGAATCGGATCGCTGAACACGATTGCCTTGCTTACCTTTCACGTCGATTATTACATCGCTGGTCTACTCGATGTCTTTAAGGGAGGAACCCTGGACATCAGAGATAAGTACAGCTTCGATATGCCTCCGGTTGAATCGGAAGCAGACTGGCACCAATTGCGAACGACCATGTGGAACAATGCCGAACAATTTGCCCAAGTTGGAGAGCGGATGTCGGATGAAGCAGTGGATGGAGCGGTTGTGGAGCGTCAATCTGGAGTTTATCGCGGAGAGAT